>NZ_JBSGCB010000007.1:0-246552 GCF_053601595.1 Nocardia sp. NPDC004711
TGTACCCCGAAGGGCCTTACCGCTCGACTTGCATGTGTTAAGCACGCCGCTAGCGTTCGTCCTGAGCCAGGATCAAACTCTCCGTTGAAGACTCTAGAAACACCCGAAGGCGAATCAGAAGTATCTCGAACCAGAGTCCGAAAACCTAGCAAAAACAGCCGGCTGGAAATTAGCCGACTTCAATGTCCGACCCTCACACGGGGGGTGAGAATCGGAACCAAATTTCAAAATTTGGCACTGACATTCATCGACACACTATTGAGTTCTCAAAGAACACACGCACAAGCCATCTCCCGGGCGGTAAGCCCGTTCGATCAGCTAGGCAACTTATCAAGCTTAGCTCGCATCATGCAGCAGACCAAATCTGCTGGTCAGGTGGAACTAGTGTGATCATCAGGCGCTCCTCGTCCAACCTCGTTTCCCAGGCCCTTGGGGCTCCGGGTCGGTGTCCGTGTCGCTCTGACCTGGAATAAGTTACGTGTTGCGACGAACCAAAGTCAAATCGGCTGTCTACCTGCGCTTTTCCGGCACATCGGATGACTGGCACGAACAAGTCGAAGAGCGCGCGGCTCCGAATACCTCCCCACAACACTGCCTATGGGTAAGGAGGTCTCGTGGCCGCAGCTGTTCGGGCGCGGACGGAGAGTCGCGAGGGTAGGTCCGGAGTTCTGTATGCGGTGTCGCGAGCGACGGACGCCGCGCGAGCCGGCGATGTCGAGACCGCGGCACTACTACTCCGAGAGGCCGAGCAGCTGGCGGGGAGAGAAGACCGCATCGCAGGTACACCGGCTGTCCACATCACCGGAAAACCAGCCCTGCGGGCCGCGTTGACAAGCATCAGAGCAGCAACGATCGTCGGAGTGCGCCGTCTGACGGGGTTCTGTGCGTCATCTCGGTCTTACCCAGGGTGGTTGGCCCGGGCTCACGAGGCTCCGGGTCGGGACGAAGGAGTCTGCGTGAATTCAACGGTGGGTGAGCGAACGCCCGGCGATCAGGTGGGTGGGGCGGACGGCCTCGTCTATGTCGTGTTCATTACCGCTGCGGCGGCCATGGGTGGGTTTCTGTTCGGGTATGACAGCTCGGTCATCAACGGTGCGGTCGAGGCGATCCGGTCTCGGTACGACATCGGGTCGGCGACCTTGGCGCAGGTGGTGGCCATTGCATTGATCGGGTGCGCGGTGGGGGCGGCGATCGCGGGACGGACCGCGGACCGGATCGGGCGCATCTGGTGTATGCGGATCGCGGCGACGTTGTTCACCTGTAGCGCGATCGGGTCGGCGTTGCCGTTCGCGCTCTGGGATCTCGCGATGTGGCGTGTGATCGGTGGCATCGGGATCGGGATGGCATCGGTGATCGGGCCCGCGTACATCGCCGAGGTGTCGCCGCCGGCGTATCGCGGGCGGCTGGCGTCGTTCCAGCAGGCGGCCATCGTGATCGGTATCGCCACTTCACAATTGGTGAACTTCGCGATTCTGAAGATGGCGGGCAGTGAGCAGCGCGGCCATATCGCAGGACTCGAGGCTTGGCAGTGGATGCTCGGGGTGATGGTGGTGCCGGCGGCGCTGTACGGACTGTTCTCGTTCACCATTCCGGAGTCGCCGCGGTACCTGATCTCCATCGGCAAGACCGACAAGGCCAAGGAGGTGCTGGCCCAGGTCGAGGGCGACAAGGGGAATCTGGACGAGCGGGTGGCCGAGATCGAGCAGGCCATGCACAGCGAGCACCGGTCGACGTTCAAGGATCTGCTGGGCGGTGGGTTCGGGTTCCTGCCGGTGGTGTGGATCGGTATCGGGCTGTCGGTGTTCCAGCAGCTGGTCGGCATCAATGTCGTCTTCTACTACTCGGCGACGCTGTGGCAGTCGGTGGGCATCGACCCGTCCAGTTCGTTCTTCTACTCGTTCACCACCTCGATCATCAATATCGTCGGCACTGTGATCGCCATGGTGCTGGTCGATCGGATCGGGCGGAAACCGCTGGCGCTCATCGGATCCACGGGTATGGCGATCTCGCTCGCATTGGAGGGCTGGGCGTTCTCCTACAAGTCCGGGTCCGGGAACAGCGTGAGTCTGCCGCACACCCAGGGCATCGTGGCGCTCATCTCCGCGCACTGCTTCGTGCTGTTCTTCGCCATGTCGTGGGGTGTCGTGGTGTGGGTGCTGCTCGGCGAGATGTTCCCCAACAGGCTGCGCGCCGCGGCGCTCGGCGTGGCCGCGTCGGCGCAGTGGATCGCCAACTGGGTCATCACCGCCAGCTTCCCCAGCCTGGCCGACTGGAACCTGTCGGGGACCTACGTCATCTACACCGCCTTCGCCATCCTCTCGATTCCCTTCGTGCTCAGGTGGGTTCCGGAGACGAAGGGCAAGGCACTGGAAGAAATGGGCTGAACGGCTATTTGAGGATCTTGGTGATCTGGCCGGCGCCGACCGTGCGGCCGCCCTCCCGGATGGCGAATTTGAGGCCGATCTCCATGGCTATGGGTTGGATGAGGACCACTTCCATGGAGACGTTGTCACCCGGGAGGACCATCTCCACTTCCTGCGGAAGCGTCACCACGCCGGTGACATCCGTTGTGCGGAAGTAGAACTGGGGGCGGTAGTTGTTGAAGAAGGGGGTGTGGCGGCCGCCCTCCTCCTTCGAGAGGATGTAGGCCTGGCCTTCGAACTGGGTGTGGGGTGTGACCGAACCCGGCTTGATGACGCACTGGCCGCGCTCCACATCTTCGCGGCGGACACCACGCAGGAGGAGGCCGACGTTCTCGCCGGCTTGGCCCTCGTCCAGCAGTTTGCGGAACATTTCGATGCCGGTCACGGTGGTCTTGGTGGTCTTCGGGCGGATGCCGACGATCTCCACCTCCGCGTTGACCTTCAGGACCCCGCGTTCGATGCGGCCGGTGACGACGGTGCCGCGGCCGGTGATGGTGAAGACGTCCTCGATGGGCATGAGGAAGGGCTTCTCGACCTCGCGGGTGGGGGTGTCGATCCAATCGTCCACGGCGGCCAGGAGTTCGGTGATGGTGTCGCCCCACTCGCCGGTCGGGTTCTCCAGCGCCTGGTAGGCGGAGACGCGGACGATGGGGGTGTTGTCGCCGTCGAATTCGTATTCGCTGAGTAGGTCGCTCACCTCGAGTTCGACCAGTTCCAGGATCTCTTCGTCCTCGACCACGTCGCACTTGTTCAGTGCCACCACCATTTTCGGGACCCCGACCTGGCGCGCCAGGATGACGTGCTCCTTGGTCTGCGGCATCGGGCCGTCGGTGGCGGCGACCACCAGGATGGCGCCGTCCATCTGGGCGGCGCCGGTGATCATGTTCTTGATGTAGTCGGCGTGGCCGGGGCAGTCGACGTGCGCGTAGTGGCGGTTCTCCGTCTGGTATTCCACGTGGGCGATGGAGATGGTGATGCCGCGCTGCCGCTCCTCGGGGGCCTTGTCGATGGCCTCGAAGGGTGTGAAGGGATTCAGGTCCGGATATTTGTTGTGCAGGACCCGGGTGATCGCCGCGGTGAGAGTGGTCTTGCCGTGGTCGATGTGGCCGATGGTGCCGACATTGACGTGCGGCTTCGTCCGCTGGAACTTCGCCTTCGCCACTGGGAACCTCCTGTGCGCCCGCGCGATTCGAGAGGGCACCGGAGGGTGGGAACACCGCGAAGTCATGCCCGACGGCGGTGTCTGTTCCAGGGTATTCAGCCGCCGGCCCGCACAGGTCGAGAACAGTCCGAACCGGACGTACAGGACTGTTGACGGGTGGTGTTCCGCTCGGCGAGTCCCCGGGAGACGCGCCGAACCCGCCTCGGGTGAGCAGGGGAAGTAACGTGGGCGGTTATGACAGCTGTTGCAGATCGTTCGCTCGGACCGGACCTCGTACGCACCGTGAGCATCGGGCAGGCCGACGTCCTCGTCATCGGCCTCACCTCGACGGATGACGGGCCGGAGATCGCGCCCGCCGACGCCTTCGAGGATGTGCTGGACGGCGAGACCCGGGCCGCGCTGCTGACTGCGCTGCAGGCGGTCGGGGCCAAGGGGAAGGGCGAGGAGGTCACGCGGGCGCCGGCTCCGGCCGGGCTGGGCGTCGACTACGTGCTGGCGGTCGGGCTCGGGGCCGAGGACAAGCTCGACGCCGAGCAGGTGCGCAAGTCGGCCGGTGCGGCCGGTCGGGCGCTGACCGGGGTGGCGACCGCGGTCACCACGCTGTCGGGGCTGGACCTCGGCGCGGCGGCCGAGGGCTTCTACCTGGGCGCGTACCAGTTCACCACGTTCAAGTCCGCCAAGACCGCGCCCAAGGACGACGATCAGCCGGTCAAGCGCGTCGAATTCCTGGTTCCCGAACCGGGATTCGGGGAAGAGGCGCTGTTCCGGGCGCAGGCCGTCGCCGAAGCCGTGGCCACCGCCCGGGATTTCGTGAACACCCCGCCCAACGACCTGTTCCCGGCCGAATTCGCCAACCGCGCAGCGGAATTGGCCAAGGCCGCAGGCCTGCAGGTGGAGATCCTGGACGAGAAGGAACTCGAATCCCAGGGCTACGGCGGCATTCTCGGCGTCGGCAAGGGCTCCTCGCGGCCGCCGCGGCTGATCCGCATCACCTACGCGGGCGGCGACCCCAAGGTGGCGCTCATCGGCAAGGGCATCACCTTCGACACCGGCGGCATCTCCATCAAGCCCGCAGCGAACATGGAGAACATGACCTCCGACATGGGCGGCGCGGCGGCGGTCATCGCCACCACGCTGCTGGCAGCGCGACTGAGCCTGCCGCTCACGGTTGTCGCCACCGTGCCCATGGCCGAGAACATGCCGTCGGCCACCGCGCAGCGGCCCGGTGACGTGCTCACCCAGTTCGGCGGGACCACCGTCGAGGTCATCAACACCGACGCTGAGGGCCGGCTCATCCTGGCCGACGCGCTCGTGCGCGCGGGCCAGGACGAGCCCGACTACGTCATCGACGTCGCCACCCTCACCGGTGCGCAGATGGTCGCGCTCGGCACCCGCACCCCCGGCGTCATGGGCACCGACCTCTTCCGCGACCGGGTGGCCCGCATCTCGCAGGCCGTCGGCGAGAACGCCTGGGCCATGCCGCTTCCCGCGGAACTGCGCGCCGACCTGAACTCCAAGATCGCCGACCTGCAGAACGTCGCGCCGCACCGCTGGGGCGGCATGCTGTCGGCCGGCCTGTTCCTCAAGGAGTTCGTCTCCGAGAGCGTGCAGTGGGCCCACCTGGATGTGGCCGGTCCCGCCTACAACACCGGCGGGCCGTTCGGCTACATCGGCAAGGGCGGCACCGGCGTCCCGGTCCGCACCCTCATCGCCACCCTCGAGGACATCGCCGCCGAGTAGCGAACGGCGCAGTCGCACACGGACGCCCGCCCCGCTCGATGCGGTGGCGGGCGTCGTCGTTCGGCGCGGCCGGACTCGCACCGGACGTTCCGGGCCCCGGCGTCAGAGGTCCTGGGCCGCGCGGCGTTCCAGGATGCGGCGGCGCGCTTCGTAGTCGCGCATGCGCTGGGGGTAGCCGACTCGGCGGGCGTCGTAGACGGGGATGTTCAAGGTGGCGGACAGGCGTCGCGCGCCGCGCTCGCCGACCGCGCGGCGGGTCCACGACCCGTCGTGGGCAACCAGGACGACCGAGACGTCGGACACCGTCGTGCGCGGCTCGACGAAAGCCTCCACGCCGTAATGGCTTCGGGTCCAGGCGGCGAGATGCGCCATCGCCTCGGGGTCGGCATCACCCCGGCGCGCGGTACCGCTGCGCCCGAACAGATCCAGGAAACCCATCCCGGCTACCTCCTCTCCGGCCACGGAAAGACCGCCGGATAATTCGATAGTGCCAGCTCCCGGACCGTTCGCCAGTCCCCCGGCCAACCCCTAAGCAGCCCCACAGAATCCGTTCAGCCCCGGCTCAGCCCAGCGCTGGCTCCCGCGCCCCGGGACGACCGCAGAAACGCGATTCGGCGAGCCCGGTGGCGCACTCGGCAATTCGGGGCCGGTGAGACGATGCCGCGGGGCCAAATCCATGCGCCGACACGAGAGACATGCGAAAGGGCGTTCGCGTGCGCCGACGGCGCCCATCGACATTGCGGCGAAGCTGCCGGCATCCTGCGTGCCCTCAGCCGATTCACCACGCCCCGCGAATTCATCACTCCCGCGACGTAACCGCCGCACTCCCCCATGGACGCCCAGCCATCCCGTCGGCGGGCCGCCGGTGAGTTCAGCTAGCTGTCGGCTATCCCGCTCAGTGCTGCCGTGACTCCCGGCCAGCGGCACCCGGGACAGAGGTGTCGCGCGCAAACGTGATACGTCTCATGCCATTCCCGCCAATTCACGCTCACGCCAGGGAGATCTCTTGCTCACGCGGGGGATCGCGACACTGAGAGGTCGGCGCAACGGCCGCCCTGTGACACGCCGCACCCGGACGAGTGCAAGGATGGGTGGCTGGAACAAGAACCAACACGGATCTCCGGTGCCGCAGAATGATCGGTGGCCGTCGGGACGACATCGCGACCCGCGGTGCCATGCCCGCGGAGAGACGAACTGTTTAACCCGACGAGCAGTCAGAGGAGTCAACGGACATGACCTTCTCCGTCCAGATGCCGGCTCTTGGTGAGAGCGTCACCGAGGGCACTGTAACCAGGTGGCTGAAGCAGGAAGGAGACACGGTCGAGGTCGACGAGCCGCTGCTCGAGGTCTCCACCGACAAGGTCGACACCGAGATCCCGTCCCCGGTCGCAGGCGTTCTCACGAAGATCGTCGCCCAGGAGGACGACGTGGTCGAGGTCGGCGGCGAACTCGGCGTGATCGGTGAGGCCGGTTCCGCTCCGGCCCCGGCCGCCGCCCCGGCACCCGCCGACGCCCCTGCCCCGGCGCCCGCGCCGGCCCCCGCACCCGCCCCGGCCCCGCAGCCGGTCGCCGCCGCTCCGGCGCCGGCCCCCGCCGCGCCCGCCCCGGCCGCTGCCGCCTCCGGCACCCCGATCAAGATGCCCGAGCTCGGTGAGTCCGTCACCGAGGGCACCGTCACCCGCTGGCTGAAGCAGGTCGGCGACCAGGTCGCCGTGGACGAGCCGCTGCTCGAGGTCTCCACCGACAAGGTCGACACCGAGATCCCGTCGCCGGTCGCCGGCACCCTGCTGGAGATCTCCGCGCAGGAGGACGACGTGATCGCCGTCGGCGGTCAGCTGGGCGTCATCGGCAGCGGCGTCGCCGCGGCCGCACCCGCTCCGGCCCCCGCACCCGCTCCGGCGCCTGCCCCGGCTCCCGCGCCCGCCCCCGCTCCGGCTCCGGCCGCTGCGGTTCCGGCCCCCGCACCGGCCCCCGCCCCTGCTCCGGCTCCGGCTCCCAAGCCCGCTCCGGTTCCGGCCGCGGCCACCCCGGCCGAGGAGCCCTCCACCAACGGCGGCCCCTACGTGACCCCGCTGGTGCGAAAGCTGGCCGCGGAGAACAACGTTGACCTCGCGACCCTCACCGGTTCCGGTGTCGGTGGCCGCATCCGCAAGCAGGATGTGCTCGCCGCCGCGGAGGCCAAGAAGGCTCCGGCCCCCGCCGCTGCCGTCGCGCCCGCCGCCGCTGCTCCGGTCGCCCCGGCCGCGCCCGCGCCCGCGCCGCGTCCGTCGCTGTCGCACCTGACCGGCACGGTCCAGAAGGCCAGCCGCATCCGGCAGATCACCGCGACCAAGACCGTGGAGTCGCTGCAGACCACCGCGCAGCTCACCCAGGTGCACGAGGTCGACATGACCAAGATCGCCGCCATGCGCAACCGCGCCAAGGCCGCGTTCAAGCAGCGCGAGGGCGTGAACATCACGTTCCTGCCGTTCTACGCCAAGGCCGTCATCGAGGCGCTGGCCGTGCACCCGAACGTGAACGCGTCCTACAACTCCGACACCAAGGAGATCACCTACCACTCGGTGGTCAACCTGGGTATCGCGGTCGACACCGAGCAGGGCCTGCTCTCGCCGATCATCCACAACGCCAACGACCTGTCGCTGGCCGGGCTGGCGCGTGCCATCGCCGATATCGCCAACCGGGCGCGGACCGGTGGCCTGAAGCCGGACGAGCTGGCCAACGGCACCTTCACCATCACCAACATCGGTTCGCAGGGCGCCCTGTTCGATACCCCGATCCTGGTGCCGCCGCAGGCCGCCATGCTGGGCACCGGCGCGATCGTCAAGCGCCCCATGGTGATCAGCGACGACGGCAACGAGTTCATCGGCATCCGCTCGATGGCCTACCTGCCGCTCACGTACGATCACCGCCTCATCGACGGCGCCGACGCGGGTCGCTTCCTGACCACCGTCAAGCACCGGCTGGAAGAGGCCGCGTTCGAAGGTGACCTCGGGCTCTAATGCCGGATACGGGCGGCAGGAATGATCGGATGAAGGTCGTGATCGCCGGTTCGTCCGGGTTGATCGGGACGGCACTCGTCGCGGCGCTGCGCCGCGACGGGCACGAGGTCACCCGCCTCGTGCGCCGTCCCGTGCACGCCCGCGACGAATTCACCTGGGACCCCGTCCGTTCCAATCTGGACGAACGTGCGCTGCGCGGCGCCGACGCCGTGGTGAACCTCTGCGGCGCGGGCATCGGGCAGCGGCGCTGGACCGGCAGCTACAAACAAGAGCTGCGCGACAGCCGCATCGTCCCCACCGACGTGCTGGCCGCCGCGGTCGCCGCCGCGGGCGTGCCGACGCTGGTCAATGCCAGCGGCGTGCACTACTACGGCGGCGATCTCGGCGACCGCGTCGTCACCGAGAGTTCCCCCGCCGGAACGGGTTTCCTGGCCGGCCTGTGCGCCGACTGGGAGGCCGCCACCGAGCAGGCCGCCGACGCCGGCGTGCGCACGGTGCTGCTGCGCTCCGCGGTGGTGCTGGCCCGGCACGGTGGCATGCTCGGAATGCTGTATCCCCTCTACTATCTCGGCCTCGGCGGGCGGCTGGGCAGCGGCCGCCAGTACGTGCCGTGGATCTCCCTGGACGACGAGGTCGGCGCGATCATCTACGCGCTCACCCACGAAAGCCTTTCCGGCCCGGTCAACATGGTCGGTCCCGCGCCGGTGACCAATGCGGAGTTCACCCGCGCGCTGGGCCGCGTCATGCACCGGCCGACTCCCCTGATGGTCCCCGCGTTCGCGCTGCGGCTGGCCGTCGGCGAGTTCGCCGAAGAGGCAATCCTGCACGGCCCCAGGGCAATTCCCACCGCGCTCGAGACCGCCGGCTACCCCTTCCAGCACCCCACCATCGGCGCGGCACTGTCCGCGACGCTCGGTCAGTCCGGCTGATCCGGCCCGTTGCGGTGGGCGCGGCGCACGTCACAGCGGGCCCGTCGATACCGTGTGGAACGTGACCAATCATCCGTCCGAGCTGCTGGTGCGGGATGCGCGCGAGAGCGATCTCCCCGAGATCCTGGTGATCCACAACAACGCCATCGCCGAGACCACCGCCATCTGGGATACCGAACTCGCCGACCTGGACGAGCGCAAGGCCTGGTTCGCGGCGCGGACCGGAGCCGGACATCCGGTGCTGGTGGCCGAGATCGACGGCAAGGTCGCGGGGTACGCCAGCTACGGGCAGTTCCGGCCGAAGTCCGGCTACCGGTTCGCCGTCGAGAACTCGGTGTACGTGTCAGATATATTCCAGCGGCGCGGAGTGGCCACGGCCCTGATGACCGAGCTGCTGGCTCGGGCGCACCGGGGCGGCGTACACACCATGATCGCCGCGATCGAGTCGAGTAACCGCACGTCGATCGCCCTGCACGAGAGATTCGGGTTCCGGATCGTCGGGCAGCTACCGGAGGTCGGGCACAAGTTCGGCCGCTGGATGGATCTCACACTGATGCAAACCGTTCTCGATGAAGGGGTAACGTCGCAGCCGTGAGCACGAGCAGTACGGCCACCGCACCGTTACCCAGCGCGGTATCGGCCCGCTTCGACGGCACACCCCTTTCCGTCGAAAATCTGGGCCTCATCGACTATCAGGAAGCCTGGGAGCTTCAGCGCGCCATCGCCGCCGAACGTGCCGACGGCATCGGGCAGGACCGGCTGCTATTGCTGGAACACCCCTTCGTCTACACCGCCGGCCGGCGCACCGAGCCGCAGGATCTGCCCTTGGACGGCAGCCCGGTCATCGAGGTGGATCGCGGCGGGAAGATCACCTGGCACGGACCTGGGCAACTGGTCGGCTATCCGATCATCCGGCTGGCCGAGCCCGTCGACGTGGTGGCCTACGTACGCCGGCTGGAGGAAGCGCTCATCGCCGTCTGCGCACAGCTCGGACTGGAAACCGGCCGGGTGGAAGGCCGTTCGGGCGTGTGGGTGCCGGCAACGGAGTCCCAGCCCGAGCGCAAGGTCGCGGCCATCGGCGTGCGCGTCCAGCGCGGGGTCACCCTGCACGGCCTGGCGCTGAATTGCAATTCCAGCCTGGATGGCTTCAATGCCATTGTGCCGTGCGGGATTCGCGACGCCGGGGTCACCACCCTGAGCCGCGAACTCGGGCGCGAGGTCACCGTCGACGAGGTGCGTCCCCTGGCAGCCGATGCGATCGCGCGCGCCCTCGATGGCGATCTGAAGGTGGCCGACCACACCATCTCCCACTGCGTGAAGACGTCGGCCGAATGCCCGGAACCGCTTCCCGCATCGACGACCGATCAGCTCCCGGTGGTGCCGCGAACCGTGCCCGCCAAGGCCGAATGATCATGAGCGTAGGGTGAACCAAGTGACCTCTGTCGATACCCCGGCATCCGATAACACGGCCGCACCCAATGGCCGCAAGCTGCTTCGCATCGAGGCCCGCAACGCCGAGACCCCGATCGAGCGCAAGCCCTCGTGGATCCGCACCCGCGCCACCATGGGACCCGAGTACACCGAACTCAAGGGTCTGGTGAAACGCGAAGGGCTGCACACGGTTTGCGAGGAAGCCGGGTGTCCCAACATCTTCGAGTGCTGGGAGGACCGCGAGGCCACCTTCCTCATCGGCGGTGAGCAGTGCACGCGCCGCTGCGACTTCTGCCAGATCGACACCGGCAAGCCCGCCGCCCTGGACCGGGACGAGCCGCGGCGTGTGGCCGAGAGCGTGCAGGCCATGGGGCTGCGCTACTCGACCGTCACCGGCGTCGCGCGCGACGACCTCGAGGACGGCGGCGCGTGGCTGTACGCCGAGACCGTGCGCGCCATCAAGCGGCTCAACCCGCACACCGGCGTCGAGCTGCTGATCCCGGACTTCAATGCCGTGCCCGAGCAGCTGGCCGAGGTCTTCGAGTCCCGTCCGGAGGTGCTCGCGCACAACCTGGAGACGGTGCCGCGCATCTTCAAGCGCATCCGGCCGGCCTTCCGCTACGAGCGGTCGCTGGCGGTCATCACCGCCGCGCGCGCGGCCGGTCTGGTCACCAAGTCCAACCTCATCCTGGGCATGGGCGAGACCCCGGAGGAAGTCACCCAGGGCCTGCGCGACCTGCACGAGGCGGGCTGCGACATCATCACCATCACCCAGTACCTGCGGCCCTCCCCGCGCCACCACCCGGTCGACCGGTGGGTGAAGCCGGAGGAGTTCGTGGAGCACTCCAAGGCCGCCGAGGCCATGGGCTTCGCCGGGGTGATGGCCGGTCCGCTGGTCCGCTCGTCCTACCGTGCGGGTCGCCTGTACGCCCAGGCGATGCGCCACCACGGGCGCGAGATCTCTCCGGAGATGGCCCATCTCGCCGAGGAGGGCAGCGCGGCGCAGGAGGCGACCAGCGTGCTGGCGCGCTTCGGCTCCTAGCCGATCGAATTCGTGCACTGTGGCCCGGACGCACCGTCCGGGCCACAGTCGTTTTGCGACACCTCGCCAGGTGAACGGCGGGTGTCGGCGCGCCATCCAAATCGGTTCGGTCGATTCGTGGACGCGTGCGCGGCGCTGGTGGGAAGCTCGAAGGACCGCATTGATCGACCCCGGGAGCGAGCCATGGTCGAGCGAACGACGACGTCGCAAGGTGTCAACGGCAGGGTGGTCGTGGCCGAAAGGCCGGCCGATATACGGAATGTGGTGCTGGTAGGCCACAGCGGGTCCGGGAAGACCACGCTGGTGGAGGCGCTCGCCGTGGCGGCCGGGGCGGTACCCCGGGCCGGGCGGGTCGAGGATGGCACCTCCGTCTCGGACTACGACGACATCGAGCAGCGACAACACCGGTCCGTGCAACTGTCGGTGGTGCCAATGGGCTGGGACCACGTCAAGGTCAACCTCCTCGACACCCCCGGCTACGCGGATTTCGTCGGGGAACTCAGGGCCGGTCTGCGAGCGGCGGACGCGGCCCTTTTCGTACTCTCCGCCGCCGCGGGCGTGGAGGGCGTGAGCGGGGCGACGCTGGCACTGTGGGAGGAGTGCGCGCGCGTCGGCATGCCGCGCGCCATCGTGCTCACCCATCTGGACACCGCGCGGGCGGACTTCGAGGACATGACCGAGACCTGCCGCCAGATTCTGGGCGGCGGGCGGGCGGAAAGCATACTGCCGCTGCATCTTCCGGTGTACGGGCCCAAGGGGGCCGACGGGCACCGGCCGGTCACCGGGCTGATCGAACTGCTCACCCAGCACGTCTACGACTACGCCAGCGGGGAACGCCTCGAAACGCCCGCCTCCGAGGAGCAGCGGGAGCAGTTGGAGGAGGCGCGCAACCGGCTCATCGAGGGCATCATCGCCGAGAGCGAGGACGAGACCCTCATGGACCGCTACATCGGTGGCGAGGAGATCGACCTGGCCACGCTGGTCGCGGACCTCGAAAAGGCGGTGGCGCGCGGCAGTTTCCATCCGGTGCTGATCGCCGCACCGCCGCCGGAGGGCGCGCGGCAGGGGCTCGGCACGGTGGAGATCCTGGATCTGATCACGCGCGGATTCCCCACGCCCGCCGAACATCCCGTGTCCGCGACCGGGTCCGGCGGCAAGGCCGCCGCGCTGGCCTGCGATCCCGCCGCGCCGCTGGCCGCCGAGGTGATCCGCACCGCCTCCGATCCCTATGTGGGCCGGCTGTCGCTGGTGCGGGTGTTCTCGGGCACGCTGCACGCCGACGACACTGTGCACGTGTGCGGGCACGGACAGGGCGACAACGGTGATCACGATGCCGACGAACGCGTCGGCGGGGTGTCCGCGCCGTTCGGGAAGCAGCAGCGGCCGCTGCCGCAGGCCATCGCGGGGGACATCGTGTGCGTGAGCAAGCTGTCGCACGCCGAGACCGGGGATACGTTGTCCGCCAAGGATTACCCGCTCCTCATCGAGCCCTGGTCCATGCCCGATCCGCTGCTGCCGGTGGCCGTGAAGGCGCACAGCAAGGCCGACGAGGACAAGCTCTCGCAGGGCCTGTCGCGACTGGTTGCCGAGGATCCGACGGTGCGGCTGGAACAGAACCCCGACACCCATCAGCTGGTGCTGTGGGTGCTGGGCGAGGCCCATCGCGATGTGGCGCTGGAACGGCTGCGGTCCCGGTTCGGGGTGCAGGTGGATGTCATCGACCACCGGGTGGCGCTGCGCGAGACCTTCGCCACCCAGGCGACCGGGCGCGGGCGGCATGTGAAGCAGTCCGGCGGACACGGGCAGTACGCCATCTGCGAGATCGAGGTGGCGCCGCTCCCCGAGGGGTCCGGGATCGAGTTCGTGGACAAGGTGGTGGGCGGAGTCGTTCCACGCCAGTTCATCCAGTCGGTCGAGAAGGGCGTGCGCGCCCAGGCCGCGCGCGGTGTGGCGGCCGGATATCCACTCGTGGATGTGCGGGTGACGCTGTTCGACGGGAAGGCGCACTCGGTCGACTCCTCGGACGCGGCCTTCCAGATGGCCGGGGCGCTGGCCCTGCGGGAGGCGGCCGCAGCGGCGCGCATCAACCTGCTGGAGCCGATATCCGAAGTGCACGTGGTGGTTTCGGACGACTACGTGGGACCGGTGCTGGTCGATCTGTCCAGCCGTCGCGGCCGGGTGCTGGGCACCGAGCCGGTCGGGCTGGGGCGCACCGCGATTCGTGCCGAGGTGCCGGAACTCGAGCTCAGCCGCTACGCCGTGGACCTGCGTTCACTGGCGCACGGCGGGGCCACCTTCACCCGCGCCTACGCGCGGCACGAGGCCATGCCCACCCAGCTGGCGGAGTCGATGCGGGACAAGGCCGGGAGCAACGGCTGAATCCGGCCGCCACCGATCCCACTGGGTGAGATGACGGCCGTCGCCGCGGTACCGGCCGCTCACCGTCCCGATGATCCCGTCGCGAACCGGGCGCACCCGGCCATTAAGCTGGACGCCATGGCAGCAGGCAAGGGCGGTAATCCGTCGAAGGAAGCGAAGGCCGCGGCGAAGGCGGCGCGCAAACAGGCGTCGAAGGAGCGCCGCCAGCAACTCTGGCAGGCATTCCAGATGCAGCGCAAGGAAGACAAGCTGCTGCTGCCGCTGATGATCGGCGCCTTCGTCGGCGTGACCGTGCTGTTCCTGGTGATCGGCCTGATCTTCGGCATGCAGTGGTTCCTGCTGCCGATCGGCCTGCTGCTGGGCGCGCTGGCCGCGTTCATCATCTTCGGCCGCCGGGTCCAGAAGAACGTGTACGCCAAGGCCGAGGGCCAGGCCGGCGCGGCCGCCTGGGTGCTGGACAACCTGCAGGGCAAGTGGCGGGTCTCCCCCGGCGTCGCCGCCACCACCCAGCTCGACGCCGTGCACCGCGTGGTCGGCCTGCCCGGTGTCATCCTGGTCGCGGAGGGTTCGCCGCAGCGCGTGAAATCCCTGCTCGCGCAGGAGAAGAAGAAGGTCTCCCGCCTGGTCGGCGACACCCCGATCTACGACGTGGTGATCGGCAACGAGCAGGACCAGGTGCCGCTGAAGGAACTGCAGCGCTACCTGACCAAGCTCCCCCGCAATATCGACGCCAAGCGCATGGACCTCATCGAGGGCCGGCTGTCCGCGCTGGCCACCCGTGGCGGCCCGGCCCTTCCCAAGGGCCCGCTGCCGAGCGGCGCCAAGATGCGCGGCGTGCAGCGCAGCATCCGCCGCCGCTGACCCACCGGAACCTTCGAGGCCCGCGTCCCCAGGACGCGGGCCTCGTTCGTTTCCGAAATGCGTTCGGCCACAAGGCCTGACGCTCGCACGCCCGGCGGGGTCGTACCGGACGATCAGCCGACGTAGCGGGAGAGGAAGCGGACGACGTCCGGGGTGACGGTGCGCCAGTACTCGTCGGCGTGGGTGCCCGGGGTGACCAGGCCGACCTCGGGGTGGGCGGTGGCGATGTAGCGGCGGCAGCCGTCGATGAAGCGGTCGCGGTCGCCGCACCATACGCCGACGGGGGCCGGGCCCGCCTTGTCGAGGTTGCGCAGCGGGTCGAGTGCCGCCCACTGATCGGCGTCGATGAAGGCGTTCCGTTTGGCCATTTCGGTCCACGAGGTGAGCAGCCCCGGCGACATGGTGGCAACCGCGTTCAGCGGCCGGCCCTGTTCGAAGCGGCGGCGCGAGTACACCAGCGCGCCGAAGCCACCCATGGAGGTGCCGGTGCAGGCGAACGGCAGGCCGCCCGGTGCGCCCAGGCGGCGCTGCGCCAGCCAGCCGGGAACCTCGTTGAGCAGCATGGACATTGGATCGTCGCCGGTGCCGTGGTCGTGCCAGTAGTTGTCGCCGCCGTCGAGCGCCACGAAACCGAAGGCCGGGGACAACCGGGTGGCGACCCCGGCGGCCAGCACGTCGCCGATATTGCCGACGGCCGCGGTGCGGGCGGTGCCGTGCAGGCCGTGCAGCAGCAGCGACACGGGCAGGTTCTCGGTGGGGACGCCGGGCGGCAGGATGGTGACCAGGTCCACGTCGCGGCGGCGGGCGGCCGAGTAGACCCGTTCCACCCGGACGACAGGGGTGATGCCGGCCGCGGTCTGCCCGATCTCCGCCGGGTCGACCGCCGCATTGCCGCCCGCGCTGACGGCCGCGCAGGCGCCGGCCAGGCCGAGCAGGCCGGTGGCCGCGAACAGGGACCGCCGGCTGATTCTCCACGCGGCAGCCGGGTAGCCCTCGACCATCGATCCTCCATCAGCACAACATCAGCTATCCACCCGACGTCAACCTGGCGGCTGCGTCACGGCAAATCGCCGTCACCATACCGATCCAAAGCAAACTGCGGTGAACATTTGGCAACGTCCTGCCGCACACTGCACCAACAGCATCGCAGGTCACAGGCCCGGCGCAGGCTGATGCGCGCGTTGTGCTGGGGTTCGAATCAATCCGCGCGGAAGTCCGCGGCGCGGGTCAGCGGCTGTAGACGAGGGCGGTGCCGGTGGCGCGATCGTGCATGCCGCGGCCGTCGCTGTCGGTGAACAGGGCGGGGATGACGAACAGCAGGATGAGCTGCCGGACCAGGGCGCGAATGAAACCGACCGGCGCCTCGGCATCGACCCGGCTGACCCGCAGCTTCAGGAAGTACTGCCCGGGTGTGAAGCCGAACAGCGTGACCGCGGCGATCCCCAGCACGAACCACACCAGCAGCGTCGGCGTCGACAGCGCCTGAGTGATGACCTCGAAGTGCGAGGGCGGTTGCTGGCCCTTCGGAATGGTCATCTTCGAGATGATGTGCTCGGCATTGGGCCGGACGATGATCGCGGCCAGGCCCATCGAGATGAACCAGTCGACGAGCAGCGCCAGGACGCGGCGGGTGAAGGGGGCGAGCGCGCCGGGTCCGGACGGCGGCAGGCCGAGTTCCTTGCCCTGGTAGTCACCGGGCGGGTTGTCTCCGGATTCGGCGTTCGGTCCGGACAGCCAGGAGCCGGTGATGCGAGCCATGGGCCCAGCTTATGCGGCGTCGGCGGGCCGGTTTCGCACCCCTGCCGGTCGTGGTGCGAGGACGGAACCATATATGGGTGCGTCCTAGCTGTTCACCCGGTCCCGGACGGCCGCGCAATCGCTCGGCATCCGAGATTGCCAGGTGGATGCCCGACGGTGAGGATTGTCACGATGGCCGGGCCGGACTTGGCAAGGCCCCTAATTTTTCAGAGTCTTAACAGCCGCTTCGGGCAGGTCGGTGGCAGGATGTCCCTGCTGGTCGAGCATTGCTCGGCGACCGCTGCGGCGTCTTCGCGAACCCGGGGGCACCGCCGAACCCCCGGCCAGCAGTGCGTGTAACACTGGCGAAACACAGCCTTGATTGCAGGGAAACACCGCGTCCATACCGTGTGGTCGCGACGAACCCATGCAGTCACCACTGGCTGGGAACCGATCCGTAAGGAGTACTAAGTGGCGTTCAGCACGGCCGACGAGGTCATCAAGTACATCAAGGAGGAGGAGCTCGAGTACGTCGACGTTCGGTTCACCGACCTCCCCGGTGTGCAGCAGCACTTCTCGATCCCGGCGAAGGCGTTCACCGCTGATCTCGCCGAAGAGGGCCTCGCGTTCGACGGTTCGTCGGTGCGCGGCTTCCAGTCGATCGACGAGTCGGACATGCTGCTGCTGCCCGATTACAGCACTGCTCGGATCGATCCCTTCCGTGCCGCGAAGACGCTGAACATGAACTTCTTCGTGCACGACCCGTTCACCCGCGAGGCCTACTCCCGCGACCCGCGCAACATCGCGCGTAAGGCCGAGGAGTACCTGCGTTCGACCGGCATCGCCGACACCTGCTACTTCGGTGCCGAGGCCGAGTTCTACATCTTCGACTCGATCCGCTACGACTCGGCCATGAACGGCGCCTTCTACGAGATCGACTCGATCTCGGGCTCCTGGAACACCGGCGCCGAGTACAACGCCGACGGCACCCCGAACCGTGGCTACAAGGTCCGCAACAAGGGTGGTTACTTCCCGGTTGCCCCGTACGACCACTACGTCGACCTGCGCGACAAGATCTCGACCAACCTGCAGAACGCGGGCTTCGACCTGGAGCGCGGCCACCACGAGGTCGGCACCGCCGGTCAGGCCGAGATCAACTACCGCTTCAACACCCTGCTGGGCGCCGCTGACGACCTGCAGCTGTTCAAGTACATCGTGAAGAACACCGCGTGGCAGGAGGGTAAGACCGTTACCTTCATGCCGAAGCCGCTCTTCGGCGACAACGGCTCGGGCATGCACGCCCACCAGTCGCTGTGGAAGGACGGCAAGCCGCTGTTCCACGACGAGTCCGGCTACGCGGGCCTGTCGGATCTGGCGCGTCACTACATCGGCGGCATCCTGCACCACGCCCCGTCGCTGCTGGCGTTCACCAACCCGACCGTGAACTCCTACCACCGTCTGGTGCCGGGCTACGAGGCCCCCATCAACCTGGTGTACTCGCAGCGCAACCGCTCGGCCGCGATCCGTATCCCGATCACCGGCTCGAACCCGAAGGCCAAGCGCATCGAGTTCCGCGCGCCGGACTCCTCGGGTAACCCGTACCTGGCCTTCGCCGCCATGATGATGGCCGGCCTGGACGGCATCAAGCGCAAGCTGGAGCCGATGGCCCCGGTCGACAAGGACCTCTACGAGCTCCCGCCGGAGGAGGCCAAGAACATCCCGCAGGCCCCCACCTCGCTGGCGTCGGTCATCGACCGCCTCGAGGAAGACCACGACTACCTCACCGAGGGTGGCGTGTTCACCGAGGACCTGATCGAGACCTGGATCGACATCAAGCGCACCCAGGAAATCGCGCCCGTCAACCTGCGGCCGCACCCGTACGAGTTCGAGCTGTACTTCGACGTGTAATCCTGGCCTGCACGAACGCGGTTGACTCTCGCGTTCGGTACGCAGTAGGCAAAAAGAAGCGGCGGTGGACATCTTCCGGATGTCCACCGCCGCTTCTTGTATCGGCTATCGCCTATGACTGTCTTCGCGTTCTTGTGCCGCATTCGCGCCTGAACGACCCGAGGAGGGCCTGGCGCTGCTGGGCGAGCTCGGTGTCACCGACTTCGCCATCTGCGGAATCGCTACTGACGCAGGTGTTCTGAAAACGGCTCTGGACGCCTTCGAGTTCGGTTTCATGCCCTGGGTTGTGCGGGATGCGGTCGCCGAGAATCCAACGAAGTTCGGCATATCCCCCGGTAGGGGCGATCTAGCAGTGGCGGCGGCCACCGCGTGATCGAGAAAAGCCAGTTCCTTGCGTAGTCCGGACCCCTGCTGATGCCGGTCACCGCCCTCACCGATGTCGCCCCGATAATTGGGGGCCTGGCTATTTGAAGTATTAACATTTCAGTTGATGTGATCGGTGGATACGCTGCCCCGGACGGCGGTGACCAAACCCCCGGGGAATCAGGCAAGGAGATCGACCACCGATGAACGTGAAAGCGCTGTCCCACAAGGGATTGAGCACTCTCGCCATGGCGTCCGCCGCTGCGGCCGGGCTCTTGGTGGGAGCAGCCCCGGCCTCGGCCAACCTCGTCTCCGCCCAGGCGTATTGCCACGTCAGTGACGTCGGAGGGTGCTGGGGGGCATATATCACCGTGCAGGCGACGACTTCGACGCCAGTGACGATAGTGGCCAACGGAGTCACGCTGGGAGGCAGTCCATTTGCGCTGAAACCGTGTTGCAACGGTGTCAACGGCGCCAATTACGGCGTCACCGTCCAACTCAACCTGGTAGACGGCGACCAGCACATCGTCGTCTACCAGAAGAACGCCGACGGCACGACCAGCCAGCAGTCAACCGACTACAGGTACAACGGCACCACCGGAAGCTCATCGACCGGACTTCTCCCAATGAACTCCAGCGGAAGTTCCGCCATCGCGAATCCGATCGAAGCGATCCTGAACGGGTTCCAGACCGGCAGCACCGGCGGCCACGTCGTGTCGCAGTGATTCGGCGTCACGACACCTTCGCCGAGGAAGCGACGAACGTCCTCACCGATATCCAGTTTCCGGCCTTGCGGGCCCCGAAGGACCAGGGTCCCGGACTCGCCGAAAATCCAACGTCGATATATGCCTCGGCATCGGATGCGAGAAAGCCGCACCCGACGCCGAGTCGGCAGCAGCGGGTTGCCGGATACCTTGCGGCTCCGGAAGTGAGGGTTCCGGCACTGCAGGCCCTCACGGACGATGGACCGATTAGGTAGCGCTCCGCCGGACAACGACAATGGCTTGACCAGCAGCGATGGCGAGAGTTTTCGCCGAAAATGCGGGCGCATGAGCTGTAATCAGCTGTCTTGCAACAGCTTACGGACTCGATCCGAATACGTCGGCAAGGGGCAACGGTCGATCATGCCGTCCCATCGCTCGCATCTGATGCGAGATCGGCACGGGTTCCGCATGACGGGGATTCACTTGCGGATCCGGTGTTCCCGGAACGGACATCGGTGTTCGGTAAATCGTCGGGTCGCAAGCGATCTCAGGAGCCCCAGCCGCATCGCGGTTGGGGGCTCCGCCCGGTTACGCGGGTAGTGCGCACCCCGGAACGACCGGGTGCGGGCCTATGATCGGCCCATGCCTGTGGACGTGGTGACCACGATCGAGATCGCGCGGCCCCGGGCGCGGGTCGCGGAGTACACCATGGATCCGGCGAATGCCCCGGTCTGGTACAAGAACATCGGGTCGGTGGCGGTGCGAACGCCGGGACCGCTGGCGATCGGGTCCGAGATGGCGTTCGAGGCTCGGTTCCTGGGTCGTTCGCTCGCCTATACCTACGCGGTGACCGAGTTCGAGCCTGGCCGTCTGCTGGTCATGCGGACTGCCGACGGGCCGTTTCCGATGGAGACCACGTACGCGTTCGAGGACACCGCGAGCGGCGCGACCACGGTGACTCTGCGCAATCGCGGTGAGCCTGCCGGATTCTCCCGTTTCATCGGCCCGCTGATGGTGCCGGCCATGCGGCATGCCAATCGTCAGGATCTGAAGAAGCTCAAGGAAATCCTCGAAGCCACCCCGTGACACTACCGAGGGCTGTCATGCCAGGAAACTCGCACATGGTTGCGCGAAATTCACTGGGCTGCAAGGGCATTGGTGGCGGTCCAGGCGTGGTCCCGGTGGGTGGGGTGGGAGGTTCGGTGGGTGGGAGGAACCGTGGGTAGGACTGCGGGGGACGCGTAAGCACCCCTAGCGTCCCGGGCTGTGAAAACCAAACGTTTTGCACGACTTCGTGTTTCAGTGTTCGCTTTGACTGCTATTGCCGCCGCGGTGTTCGGCGTAGGAGGGCTGCCGACGGCTGTGGCCGCGCCGATCATGCGGGCGGATGCCACTCAGATCACGCTGCAGGGGGCGGTGAATGTCCGGGATGTGGGCGGGTATATCACCTATACCGGGGACCCGACGCGGTCCGGGAAGGTGATTCGGGCCGATGCGCTGAACAAGCTGACCGATGCCGATGTCCAGAAGCTGGACACGCTGGGCATTCAGAAGGTGATCGACTTCCGCACGCAGGCCGAGGTGCAGGCGCAGGGTGCGGACCGGCTGCCGGCCGGGCTGACCGCGGTGGCGCGGCCCATCGACGACGGCGGCATGTACTTGAAGATGGCGCAGGCCATCGGATCCAAGGATCCGGTGCAGCAGCAGGCCGCGCTCGGGGACGGCAAGGCCGAGCAGATGATGAAGGACGCCTATGTCAGCTTCCTGAGCGCGGATTCGGTGGCCAAGTTCGGTCAGACCATCAAGGACATCGCGGCCGCCAGCGGGGCGACGCTCTACCACTGCACGGCGGGCAAGGACCGGACCGGCTGGATGACGTATGTGCTGCTGCGCGCGGTAGGTGTACCGGAGACCATCGCGCGCCAGGACTACCTGCTGTCCAACCAGTACCGTGCCGCGGCCGACGCCGCCCAGCGGGCCCAGCTGAAGGCGGCCGGGATCATGCAGAACCCCGACCTGCTGATCCCGCTGCAGGTAGTGAGTGACGAGTACCTGGACACCGCCGTCAACCAGATGAACCAGCAGTACGGCGATTTCGACCACTTCCTCACCAAGGGCCTGGGCCTGGACGCCGGCACCATCCTCCGCCTCCACCACAACCTGGTGGGCTGAGCCCACCACCACCGGCCCCGTCGCAGCAGCTGCGGCGGGGCCCTGGTCATCCGGAAAGCGGCTCGCGGCCAGGATGCGGCCCGATCCGCGCGAGTAGCAACAGCCGCCCGATTCGGGTATCGCGCTACCCGTGTCGGTGCGACCGGTTCGGCGCAGGATCGTAGTCGTCACAACCCTGTTCGTCACTCATTTCGGGAGGGATGCACCATGAAGCGTCTCTCGGAACGCCGACGGCTCACTGCCGCGGAGTTCGAGACCTGCGCGGGCGAGTTCGAGCGGAGCGGCCGGTCCAGAGCCGCGACGACGCCACACCGGACCGGTCGCGGCGTGGTCGCACTGCCGCGCCGGGGACGCGGCGAGCACGCACCGGAGCAACTGGCCGGATTCCTGCCGAAGGATATGCCGGTTCATACCCGACCACACACGGAAACCGTTGCACTGCACGCATATTCGCGCGGACTCACCGGTGACTGCCGGCCGCCGTTCGCGTCTTCCGGCGATCGGCGGCACCTGCTGACCGATCACACCTGGCCGTGGATTCTGACCGGGCGGGTCACCAACAGTGACGGCATGGCGGGATCCGGCGTGCTGGTCGGCGCCCGGCTCGTGCTGACCGCGGACCAGCTGCGGCCGAGCCAGAGCATCGCCCGGGGCAGCTGGTGGATGACCTTCTCGCCGCACTTCGACAGCGGCGCCGATCCGAACGCGCCGTTCGGTTCGAGCAATATCAGCGATCTGGCGCACTACAACGACGGGCGCGACACCGAATACGGCGCCGGGCACGACTTCATGCTGTGCCGGTTGTTCGAGCCCATGGGCCATCGGCTCGGGTTCCTGGGCGCCACCTCGTTCGCGGACAACTGGCGCGGGCTCCAGGTCTGGCACAGCATCGGCTACCCGGCCGACATGGGTGGCGGGACGCGTCCGGCGGTATGGATCAACCAGAGCGTGGAACACGATCACGAGGACGACGACGACTGGTACATCGAGATCGGGGCGAGCCTCGATGACGGCGACGCGGGTGAGATCTTCTTCTCCTGGTTCGACGACGGCGATGTCCGGCTGTGCGGTGTCGTATCGGGCGCGGAGAGCGTCGACGGCGACCTCGACCATGCCCTCGCGAGCGGCGACGACATGGTGTCCCTGATCAATTGGGGTCGAGCCACCTGGCCCGAGTGAACCTGAAGCGCCGGACATGGCCCGGCCGCGGGCAGATCAGGGGCGGGGTGGCGCGGCGAACGCGGAGAGGTCCAGGGCGGTGGTCTCGGTCCAGCCGGTGGCGCGCAGGTCGTCGGGGGTGGGGACGCCGAGGGCCTCGTGCAGGCCGCGGGCGGCCGAGCGGGCCAGGTCCTCGAAGCCGGTGCGGGTGATCGGCCAGTGCATGGTGCGGCGCCAGTTCTCGATTTCGTGCTGGAGGGTGGGCGCGGTCCAGCCCAGCTCGCGCAGGAGGCGGTCGGCGGTCTCGGAAATCGGTTCGGCGAGATAGTAATTGCCGGTGAGTTCGGCGGAGAGTTTGATGTCGAACTGCTGGAATTGCACGTAGCGATTGCCGGTCGCGGCGAGGATGACGGTGGCGCGGGAGGGTAATTTCGCAAGGCAGCCGGCCAGGCCGTGCACAAACACGTCCCAGTCGGTTGTGACAACTTGCAGGGGCTGGCTCCGGGTGCCCATCGCGGCCGATCATACGCCGTCAAAACATGGCGTCGGCGAAAAACCGTGGCGCCCAGTCCGATCAGCGGAAACCGCGGCGGCGTCGACTGGAGGACCGTCGCGGCTTCCGGGTGATCGACTTACCGCTGGTGGGATATCGGAGCGGGGCCGAGTACGGCGAGGGGTGTGCGGGCCAGCATTCGCTCGTCGCTTTCCCACGACGGGAGCAGCTGGCGGGCAAACAATTCCCGCACCCGCCGCGATACCGAGTCGAAGACCGGAATCGACGCGGCCGGCGCCGGAGCGGCCATTGCGTTCATTGCACTCCCCTCGACGTGTCAGGATGTTCGACAATTCATTCTGCCCATCGAACATCGGTGTGGCCGTTAATCTCTCGTGAAGATTTGCTCGCCGGTGCGCGGATCGACGATTCCCTGACGGCCGCTCTCAGCCGAGGATTTCGAGATTCAGGTCGCCCAGCAGATCGGGGTCGGCCAGCATTTCGATGGCGGTGATGCGGCCGTCGACGACCGTGAAATCGAAGACGACGCGCGGGGTGCCGCCGGTCGACCACACCAGGCCGGCGAGGCCGTCGACGAGGGCCGGGCGGGCGGCCTTGGCACGCCCCGCGAAGGTGGTCGCGACCGCCTGTGCGCCACGGACTTCGGGGTCCGCGCCCATGGTGACGCCGATGGCATCGGCGCGCACCACCACGTCGGGGTCGAGCAGTTCCAGCAGGGCGGCGAAGTCGCCGCCGCGGGAGGCGGTCAGGAAGGCGTTGACCACTTCCTGCTGGCGTTCGCGGTCGACGGCGATCTCGTCGACGCCGCGCACGCGGCGCCGGCCGCGGCTGGCGAGCTGCCGGGCGGCGGCGGCGGTTTTGCCGAGAATGGGGGCGATATCCTCGAACGGGACGGCGAACATGTCGTGCAGGACGAAGGCGAGCCGCTCGGTGGGGGTCAGGGTGTCGAGCACCACCAGCAGCGCGGCGCCGATCGAATCGCCCAGCAGCGCTTCCTGTTCCGGGCCGAAGGCGGCTACCGGCGCGTCGTAGTCCGCGAGCGCGTCCTCGCGCCGGGTGCCGCGCGACTGGAGCATGTTCAGGCAGACGCGGGAGACGACGGTGGTGAGCCAGCCGGCCAGATTGTCGATCTCATCGGTCTCGGAGCGGCTCAGCCGCAGCCAGGCTTCCTGGACGGCGTCCTCGGCTTCGGCGGAGGAGCCGAGCATGCGCTGTGCGAGCGCCTGCAGCCGGCCGCGCTGCAGCTCGAATTCCCGTGCCACCAGGTCCAGTTCGTCACGCTCGTTGCCCATTGCCGAAGTCTCCTCGATCACGACCGGTCGGTCCATCCGAACCGTGCGGGCGCGTCCGGAAAATCGGGGCCCACATCTCCACGACCGAGCAACCGGGCCGAATGTGACAGCGTCGATGAAGCACCAGTTCGGAGGGGTCGAGAGCCGATTCGCCATCGCCCGCGGCGAAGATCCGATCATGGACGCCGCCCATCACGTCGGCTATAACGGCAATGGCCGGAACGCCGGCCTCGACCCGCGCGGCATGGCCGCCGCATCGCCACGGTGGAAGGAGCAGACGATCTTGTCCTCGGAACTCTCCGACAACCCCGATCACTTCGAGGTGCGACCGGTGGGCCGGGTCCGCTCCCCGCTCACCGACCGCACCGGCGCACCGCGCCAGGCCGACGAGGACGCCCCACCCGCCGATATCGTCCTCGCCCCCGAATTCGCCGCGGCCGCAGCCGATCTGCACCCGGGTATGCGCGTCGTCCTGCTCACCTGGCTGCACGCCGGGAGCCGCGATGTCCTCGCGGTCCATCCCCGCGGCGACCGCACCCGGCCGCCCACCGGCGTCTTCGCCACCCGCTCCCCCGACCGCCCCAACCCGATCGGCCTGCACGAGGTCACCATCACCACGGTGTCCCCCGAGGTCCTCGGCGTCGCCGGCCTGGAAGCCATCGACGGCACCCCCGTCCTCGACATCAAGCCGGTCCTGGGCAACGTCGAAACCCGCTGACCGGCCCGGCTGGGGCGGCCGGCCGCGGGTCCGGCGTAGGTTGAGGGTCATGGCGGCACCCAGGCATCCGATCCCGGCGGTCGGCACGCAGCGGCTGGCCGCGGCGTGTCAGGCCGAGGTGCCCGCATTGACCAAGCAGCTGATCGCGGCCATCTTCACCGACAATCCGGGGTGGACGGACTACACGGCGGTGCCGCGGGCGGACCTGCGGGACGGGTGCCGGCGGTATCTGACGCGAATCCTGGATCTGCTGGGCGGGCAGCCGCCGGATCCGGACGGGGACGATGTGGCCGCGGCCATCGGGCGGCGGCGGGCCGAGCAGGGCGTGCCGCTGGAGGCCATGCTGCGGACCTTCCGGCTGGGCGGCCAGATCGTCTGGGAAGCGTTGCTGGACAAGGCCGATGACATCGGCTCGGCGGAGACCCGGCAGGTCGGTTCGGCGATGTGGGCGGTGGTCGACGGCATGTCGTCGGCACTGGTCACCTCGTACCGGAACACCGAACTCGACCGGGTGCGCAGCGATGAGCGGCGCAGGCATTCGCTGATCGAGGATCTGCTGGCGGGGCGGGCGCACGACGCCACCTTCGCCGCGCGGGCGGGACGCGAGCTGAATCTGCCCGCGAACGGGGCGTACCTGGTGGTGGTGGCGCGCGGTGAGGGCGGGCCGCGGCTGCACATGGGGGCGGAGGCGGCGCTGGGAGTGTCGGGGATCCGCTCGGTGTGGCACGAGCGGGTGGATTCCACGGTGGGGCTGGTGTCGCTCGAGCATCGCGGGAGTTCGGCTGTGCTGCACCAGCTTCGGCCGCTGATCCGGGGGCGGGCTGGGGTCTCGCCGGCGGTGCCGGGCCTGGCGGGCATCGATACCGCGCACGGGCTGGCGGTGCTCGCGCTGGACACCGTGCCCGGCGATCAGCAGGGGCTGCTGGTTTCGCTGGACGAGCGCTATCCGGAGGCGCTGCTGCTGCGCTCCCCCGATCTCACCGATCTGCTCGTCGCGCGCACCCTCGGCCCGGTGCTGGACCTGCCGCCCAAGGAGCGCGACATTCTGCTGCGCACACTGACCGTCTGGCTGGCCGAGGACTGCTCGGCGGCCAATGCCGCGCCGAAGTTGCACTGCCATCGCAACACGGTCATCAACCGGCTGCAGCGCATCACCCTGCTGCTCGGCCGCCCGCTCGAGGGGCAGCGGGCCTACCTGGAGCTTTCCCTCGCCCTGGCCGCTCTGGGACTGGCCGGCGCCGACCGCGACTGAGCCGCCGAAGCCCGCTACTCACGGGTACTAATTGTGCTCTGCGCCCAGCCGCGCCCTGTCATATATGGGCTTCCAGTGCATTGATTGTGCATTTGGTGACCGACAGACTCGATCGGAATGACTCGCATCACAACCGATGGCGGGTTACGAGAGCAATCGAGAACGAGGAGCACCACGAGTGCCGGAATTCGATCTTCTGGTGATCGGCGGCGGTCCGGGCGGTTACGTCGCCGCCATCCGCGCCGCCCAGCGGGGCCTGACAGTGGCCCTGGCCGAGAAGGAACGCCCGGGCGGCGTCTGCCTGAACTGGGGCTGCATCCCGACCAAGGCCATGCTGCGCTCCGCCGAGGTCTTCCACACCGTCGCGCACGCCGCCGATTTCGGCATCTACGCCGATAACCTGCGCTTCGACTACGCCGCGGTGCGGCAGCGCAAGGACGGCATCGTCAAGGAGCTGACCGACGGTGTCGCGGGTCTGTTGAAGGCCAATGGCGTGACCGTCATCGAGGGCCACGCGCGTTTCTTCGAAAAGGTCGACAGCACGTCGCCGACCACGGTCGAGATCGTCGAGGCCGGTCCGTCGCCGATCTTCGAGGGCGGTCCGCGCTACGCCGCCGCCCCGACCGCGAACGCCGTCCGGACCGTGAGCGCGAAGGATGTCATCGTCGCCACCGGTTCGATCCCGGCCGTGCTCCCGATCCCGGGCGCGGATCTGCCGGGCGTGATCACCTCCGACGGCGCGTTCGGCCTCACCGAGGTGCCGAAGCGCCTGGTCGTCATCGGCGGCAGCGCGGTGGGCGCGGAGTGGGCCAACCTGTTCCACGAGTTCGGCAGCGATGTCACCGTGGTCGAGATGCAGGATCGCCTGGTTCCGTTGGAAGACAAGGAGATCGGCACCGCCCTGGTGCGCTCGTTCACCAAGCGCGGCATCAAGGTGCTGACCGGCGCGACGGTCACCGCCATCGCCCAGGGCGGCACTGGCCTCACCGTCACCGTCGGCGGCCCGCAGGCGCAGGAGCTCGCCGCCGACGTGGTGCTGGTCGGCGTCGGCCGCCGCCCCAATACCGCCGGGCTGGGCCTGGACGTCGCCGGAATCGACACCGACGCACGGGGTTTCATCCCCGTCGACGCGCAACTGCGCACCGCCGTCGAGCACGTGTACGCCATCGGCGATGTCACCGGTAAGGCGCTGCTCGCGCACGTCGCCTCGCATCAGGGCCTGGTCGCGTCCGACACCATCGCCGGCCACGACGCCCACCTCGACTACAACGTCATCCCCGCCGCGACCTTCACCCACCCGGAGATCGCCAGCGTCGGCCTCACCGAGGACGCCGCGAAAGCCGCGGGCCACGACGTCATCACCGCGAAGTTCCCGTTCGCGGCACTGGGCCGGGCCAAGTCGTTCGGCGATCAAGAAGGCTTCATGAAGATCGTCGCGGGCAAGCAGCACCAGGAGGTGCTGGGCGTGCACATCATCGGCCCGTCGGCCAGCGATCTCATTACCGAAGGGGCCCTGGCGATCTCGCTGGAGGCGACCCTCGACGAGCTCGCCGACACCATTCACGCCCACCCCACCCTCGGCGAGATCGGCATGGAGGCCGCCCTGGTCGGGCTGGGCCTGCCGGTTCACGTCGCGCCGCCCCGGAAGCGTTGAGGAGTTCCGTCATGACCACGACCACTTCAGCGGAGCTGACCAAGACCACCGCCGCGCCGCGCAAGACGTCGCGCAAGGCGACCCGCCCGGCCGACCAGGCCGTATCGGAAAACCTCCTCGGCGGAGCCGATTTCGGCGGCGCGGATGCGGACACGCTGCGCGAGCTGTACACCGACATGCTGTTCATCCGCCGCTTCGAGGAGCGCACCGCGCAGGCGTACCAGCAGGCCAAGATCGGCGGCTACTGCCACCTCAACCTGGGTGAGGAAGCCACCGTCGTCGGCGTCGGAAAGGCCATGCGCCCCACCGACTATCTGTTCACCAACTACCGCGAGCACGGCTACGCGCTGGCCAAGGGCATCGAGCCCGGCCGCGTCATGGCCGAGCTGTACGGCCGCTCCACCGGTACCTCCAAGGGCTGGGGCGGGTCGATGCACATGTACGACACCGAGACCCGCCTGCTCGGCGGATACGCTATTGTCGGCGGCCAGGTTCCGCTCGCCATCGGCGCGGCGCTGGCCATCGACTACCGCGGCGGCGACGACGTCGTGGTGTGCCAGATGGGTGAGGGCACCACCAATATCGGCGCCTTCCACGAGTCGCTGAACATCGCGGCGCTGTGGAACCTGCCCGTCGTGTTCCTGGTCATCAACAACCAGACCGGCATGGGCACCACCGTCGAGAAGTCCTCCGCCGAACCGGATCTGTGGAAGCGGGCGTCGTCCTACCGCATGCGGGGTGAGCGTGTGGACGGCACCGACGTGCTGGCCGTGCGCGAGGTCGCGAGCGATCTCATCGAGACCGCCCGCCGCGAGGGCAAGCCCGCGCTGCTCGAGGCCGTCTCCTACCGCCTCAAGGGCCACTCGGTCGTCGACCCGGCCAAGTACCGCACCGAGGACGCCGTCTCCACCGCCGTCGAGCACGACCCGATCGTGCTGTGGCACAACCGTCTTCTCGACGCGGGCGTGCTGAGCGAGGATTCCGCCGCCGCCATCGAGGCCGACGTCAAGGAACGCGTCCGCGCCGCGGTCGATTTCGCCGATCAGTCCCCGCACCCGGACCCGGCCACCCTGTTCGATTACAACTACGCGACCCCGGTCGCGGGCGATTCCCATCGCCTGCCCGGCGATCCGCTCTTCACCGCCTAAGGACATCACCGTGGCTGTCATGACCTACCGTGAAGCGCTGCGCGAGACCCTCCGCGAGGAGATGCGGCGCGACGACGACGTCCTCCTCATCGGGGAGGAGATCGGCGTCTTCGAGGGCTCCTACAAGATCACCGCCGGCCTGCTGGCCGAGTTCGGCGAGAAGCGGGTGCGCGACACCCCGATCGCCGAAGAGGGTTTCGTCGGCGCGGCCATCGGCGCCGCCATGCTGGGCCTGCGCCCGGTCGTCGAGATCATGACGATCAACTTCTCGCTGCTGGCGCTGGACCAGATCGTCAATCACGCCGCCAAGATCTACGGCATGTTCGGCGGGCAGACGTCGGTGCCGATGGTCATCCGCACCCCCGGTGGCGGCGGCCAGCAGCTCGGCGCGACGCACTCGCAGAACATCGAGCTGTACTACGCGTTCGTGCCGGGCCTGAAGGTGGTCGCGCCGAGCACGCCCGCGGATGCGAAGGCGCTGCTCAAGGCCGCCATCGACGACGACGATCCGGTGCTGTTCCTGGAGAACCTCTCGCTCTACAACACCAAGGGCGAGGTGCCGGACGACCTGCCGCCCGCCGAGATCGGCAAGGCCGCGGTCACCCGCGAGGGCACCGACATCACGCTCATCGGCTACTCGCGCATGGCCACCGTGTGCACCCAGGTCGCGGAAAAGCTTGCCGCGGAGGGCATCTCGGCGGAGGTCGTCGACCTGCGCAGCCTGCGGCCGCTGGATCGCGACACCATTGTCGCCTCGGTCAAGAAGACCGGTTGCGCCGTCATCGGCGAGGACGACTGGTTGACCTACGGCATCGGCGCGGAGGTCGCGGCCTCCATCTCCGACGGTGCGTTCGACTACCTCGACGCCCCGGTGCGCCGGGTGGCCATGGCCGAGGTGCCGCTGCCCTACGCCAAGCCCCTGGAGAAGCTGGCGCTCCCCTCGCCGGACTCCCTCTACAGGGCCGCCCTCGAAACCCTTGCCGCCGTGGGCAAGCGACGCTGAGAACCGGAAGGAATCATGCCTGAAGTAACCATGCCCCGGCTCTCCGACACCATGGAGGAGGGCATCGTCTCGGCCTGGCTCAAGCAGGTCGGCGACCAGGTCAAGGCCGGCGAGATCCTCGCCGAGATCGAGACCGACAAGGCGCTGATGGAGCTCGAGGCCTACGAGGACGGCGTGCTCGAGCAGATCATCGCCGCGCCCGGCACCACCGTCGCCATCGGCGAGCCGATCGCGATTCTCGGTGACGGCAGCGGGGCGTCGGCTCCGGCTCCGGCCGCGGCTCCCGCCCCCGCCCCCGCCCCCGCGGCTCCGGCTCCGGCTCCGGCTCCGGCTCCGGCTCCGGCTCCGACGGCCGATACCGCGCAGGAAAATTCGGCTCCTCCCGCCGGAAACGGCAGTGCCCCTGCGGTTCCGGCCGAGTCCGGTGAGCGCAAGAAGTCGTCGCCGCTGGCCCGCAAGGTCGCCAAGGAACTCGGCGTCGACATCGCCGCCGTGACCGGCACCGGCCCCGGCGGCCGCGTCACCAAGCAGGATGTCGAAAACGCGGGCAGCACAGCCGCTCCGGCCGCGCCTGCCGCTGCCGCCCCGGCTCCCGTCGCCCCGGCTCCCGCGATCGCTCCGGCCATCGGCGACTACGAAGAGATCCCGCTGACCACCATCCAGCGCGTCTCGGCCCAGCGGCTCACCGAGTCCAAGCAGCAGGCCCCGCACATCTATCTGACCAGTGCGATCGATGTGACCGAGCTGCTCGCGTTCCGCGCGCAGATCAACAAGACCCTGGAGGAGACCGGCTCCGGCAAGGTCAGCGTGAACGACCTGCTGGTGAAGGCGGTCGCCACCGCGCTGCGCCTGGATCCGGCGGTCAACGTCTCCTTCGCGGGCGACAAGCTGTTGCGGCACAACGCGATCAATATCGGTATCGCGGTCGCCACCGAGGCGGGCCTGCTGGTCCCGGTCATCCACGACGCCGACCGCAAGAGCGTGTCCGCCATCGCCGCCGAGGGCCGCGACAAGGCCGCCCGGGCCCGCGACCGCAAGCTGCGCGGCGAGGACATGTCCGGTGGCACCTTCACCATCTCCAACCTGGGCATGTTCGGCATCGAGCAGTTCACCGCCGTCATCAACCCGCCGGAGTCCGCGATCCTCGCGGTCGGCGCGGCCCAGGACGAGCTGAAGCTGGACGGCGAGAAGGTGGTGGCGCGCAAGATCCTTCGCGTCACGCTGTCGGCCGATCACCGTTCCATCGACGGCGCCGTCGCGGCCCGCTTCCTGCAGCAGTTGAAGGAGCTCATCGAGCATCCGCTGCGCATCGTGACCTAGTCACGCCCCGATCGCCGTCCGGTTTTCGATCCAGGATCGGACGACGTCGCCCGCCACCCGGCGCGCGCGGTTACCCATGCCACTCCGCGCGACCGGCAGCCGTACTCACCCGGCGGCGGGTAGTGAACGCCGGATGGCGTGGACCGGGTTTACCCGGCCGGTCCCCGCCATCCGGCTTTTCGCGTCGCTACGGCTAGCCTCGGGCGTGCCTATTCTCGAATCCATGGGGTTGCGGGGGTTCCCTAAACTGACCTTCGGAGTATTCGCGGTGACGGCCGTGGTGAACGTCCTGCAATGGCTCGTACCCGGCACGCTGGCGCACCTGGAGCGTGCTCCCTCAGGGCTACAGGGGGATTGGTGGCGCTCGGGCACAGCACTGTTCGTGCAGGATGGCGGATTCGTCGGCGCAGCAGTGAACCTGGCGTTCTTGCTGGCCCTCGGCATGCTTGCCGAGCAGGTGCTCCCGCAATCCCGTTGGCTGGTTCAGTATTTCGGGATCGGGCTGGTGGTCGAGTTCATCGCGTACGCCTGGCAGCCGGTCGGCGGTGGGAACTCCATCGCCGATTGCGGTCTTGCCGGAGGGCTCGCAGTGGCGTTGTGGCGGCGGGACGAACGCCTGCCGCGTTGGTCGCAGACCGTCGTATTGCTATGGAGCGCAGCCATGTTCGCCACCCTGGGAGACCAAGCGTGGTTGCCTGCGGTGTTGGGATGCGCGTTGCTCGTCGGGCCCGCGAATCTGATGGCGGCGCGTGGCCTGGACCTTCGCCGCCCGGTAGCAGGCCTGCTCGTGCTTGTCGGCCTGGTCCTCGCTGCAACTGCGAATATTCATGGCGCGGCCTTGATTCTCGGCACCGCCGTTGCGGCCACTTCTGCCACCGGCGGTCAACACCGACGCCAAGAAACCGCCGCCTCCACACAGGGCTCACCTGCGTAAAGCCTGGTGACGCCGGGCATTCCCCGCGCTGGATCAGGAAGCGGCGCGGTCGACCGGCCTGGGCGGCGTCGACGCTCTCCACGACGGCCACTGCGCACCGAAGGGGGTGGACTTCAGCGCCGCGCGATCGTTGTCGGTGGTGCTGTAGCCGGGCCTGCCGAGCCGCGGACGGACGTTCGAGCCCTGCTAACATCGCTGGTCGAGACGTGAATTTGCGCTGAACACGTTGCTCCCAGACGGTCGGAGAGGCGGATGGTGGGCGACGCCCGGACCGAACGATGGGCCGAACATCGGGTGGAGATGCGACGCACCCTGATCGACGCGGCCATCCGCGTGATCGAGGCCGAGGGACCGCAGGCCAGTATGCGCGCCATCGCCGCCGAGGCGAAGATCTCCAAAGCCCACGCTCTACCGGTTCTTCGCCGACAAGGCGGATCTGGCGCTCGCCATCGCGGATCGGGCCAAGCAGGACATCGTGCACGGCCTGGCCGAGGGGCGCCGGCAACCGGCGGGCAGCACCGGGGCGATGCTGCACGCCGCGCTCGCCGGATACGCCGCGCTGATCGTGGATCATCCGCAGATCGCGCGGTTCCTGTTCCTCGGCACGGAGAGCCCGGCGGCCAAGTCGCTCGAGAATTGGCAGGCTATCCGCGCCGAGGTCGCCGATCTGGTCGTCCTGATCATCGAATCGTCCGGCGCCACAACGACGGTCGACGCATCCCTCTACGCCTCGATGATCGTCGGGGCGGTGGAGGGCGCGGCGAACTGGTGGTCGGCCGCCGAAATGCCCGGCCCGGCCGAGGAATTCGTCGCGGTGACGGAATCCGTGGTGCGCGCGATCATCGAGCGGGCCGCGACCGCCGCCGGGGTCACCATCGATTTCGACCGGCCGCTCGCCGCCGCCTCTTGACCTGCGCGGGGATATCGCGCGTGGCCTCGCAGCCCGCCGAGCCCGGCTCACCCTGATCGCCCGAAATCCGCAGAAGGAATCCACCCTGGTCGTCACCTGCGGCCTGGGCTGCGGGTGGCAACAGTCCACCCCCTGCTGACCCCGGAGCAACGAATGCCCATGTCCTCGCCCGCTCCTGACCCCCTTTGCCGAATCGAGTAACTCATCGGCCGTCCGCAACCTGTGGCCAACCGTCCGGAATTCATAAATTCGTATCAGCGCGATGAATCGCGAAACCGGATACCGAAATCGAATTCCGGACGGACGCCGACAACGTTCAACGAAAGGACGAATCGATGACCACCAAGACCCAGACCCTGTACTACCGAGACCAGCAAGCTTGGCGTGACCTGCAGGAATTCCTGCCGTCCCGGCTACGGCTGGACGACACCACCGCGCCCGAAGAAGATTTCTGGGAATGGCGCGGAAATACCGTTCACCTGGATCGTTACCGCAATCCGAATGCCGCGGCGAAAGTCGTCCTGCATCACGGCGTCGGCACCAATGGCCGCCAGATGAGCCTTATTCTCGGCGCGCCGCTGGCGCAGCGCGGCTTCGAGACCGTCGCCCTCGACAACCTCGGCTACGGCCTGACCCGGCTCGCGCCGGGCACCATCCCCAGCTATGACGACTGGGTCGATCTGGTGGTGGACTTCCTGGCCTACGAGCAGTCCCGCGACGATCGGCCGATCGTGCTCTACGGCCTGAGCGCGGGCGGCATGCTCACCTACCACGTCGCGGCGAAGGCGCCCAAGGGCACGCTGCGCGGCATCGTCGGCATGACCTTCCTCGACCAGCGGAGTCAGCAGGTCAAGGACGAGACCGCGCACGATATCGTCACCGCCCGGCTGGGCGGGCCGCTCATGGGCGCACTGGCCCACACCCCGGCCAAGGGGTTCAAGTACCCCATGACGTTGGCTTCCAAGATGTCCGCGCTGGTGAACGACAAAGCGGCACTGAAGGTTATGACCCGCGACAAGACCTCGGGCGGCAACTCGGTGCCGATCCGGTTCCTCGACTCCTACATGAGCTACCAGCCGGCCGTGGCACCCGCGGACTTCGACGCCTGCCCGGTACTGCTCACCCAGCCCGCGGAGGACCGGTGGTCGCCGTTGCACCTGAGCACGCCCGTGCTCGATCCGATCACCAAGGTGCCGGTGCAAACGGTCATGCTCGACAACGCCGGCCACTACCCGATCGAGGAGCCGGGCCTGCAGCAGATGCAGGACGCCATCGCCGAGTTCGTCACCAAGTACACGCAGTAGCGAGTGCACGCGGTCACACGGACCGCGTCCCGGAAACCACGGAGTTACTAGAATCGGCAAGGACGTGTCCAACCGGTTCATGGGAGCTCCGTGGTTCACTGGGATGTACCGCGCTCGCCGATGGGCGCACTGCTCATGACCCGGCTCGGCGAGGAGCACGGGCTCTCCACCGAAACCTGTTTGCGGGCAAGCGGTATCACCGAGGCGCAACTGGCCGACCCCAGCGGGGAGGTCGATGCGGCCGACGAGTTGGCCATCATCGCCAACCTCGTCCGGGAGCTCGGCGATCCGCCCGGCCTCGGAATCACGGCGGGAACCCGATTCCGGCTCACCTCCTACGGACTGTGGGGCTTCGCACTGATCAGCAGCCCCACCCTGCGCTCGGCCATCCGGGTCGGTTTCCAGTTCGCCGAACTGAGCTTCTCCCTGAGCGAGACCACCCACCGCGAATCCGGTGCGAATCTGGAGCTGGCCCTCGAACCGCTGCGCATCCCGCCGGAGTTGCGCCGCTTCACCATCGAGCGCGACATGGCGGGAATCCAGACCCTGCACCGCGATCTGCTCGCCGTACCCACCGCCCTGACCCGGGTGAGTTTCGCCTTCCCCGCTCCCCCGGCCGACACGCGGCCACGCTACGAGGAAATCTTCGGCATGCGACCGGAATTCGACGCGGACGAGAACATCATCGCCTTCGACAGCGCGCTCGCCGACGCCCCGCTGCCGCAGGCGAACGAGCAAACCGCCACGATCGCCATGCAGCACTGCCGCGAACTGCTCGACCGCCGCCGTGCCCGCACCGGCATCGCGGGACAGGTTCGCAATATCCTGCTCGAGCACCTGACCGAACCCCCCGACGCGGTCGCCATCGCGGACTCCCTGCACCTGAGCGAACGCACCCTGCGCTACCACCTCGCCCAGGAGGGCACCTCCTACCGCGCCCTGCTGGACGAGGTACGGGAACGCCTCGCCGAAGAAATGCTGGTGGCCCAGGGCCTGCCGGTCGCCGAAATCGCGCAGCGCCTCGGCTATCTCGAGGTGTCGAGCTTCTCGCAGGCCTTCCGACGCTGGAAGGGCATGGGCCCGCGCGCCTTCCGCCAGCTGCAACCCGCCTAGCGGGCGACACCTGCCGCCCGCAGGTACGGCCAGAGTGCCGAGCGCGCATGCCGGAGGAATGGTTCCTCGGCCGTCGTTCCCCGAGTCGAGAGGGCGGCACGGATCCGCGCGCGGAAGACGGGTTCGGTCATGCCGAACTCGACCAGGATGTCCCCAGGGTTGGGGCCACCGTACGGCTGCCAGATCAGGGCGAACTCGACGATGGCCCACTCGTGACTCCGCACCGGGGTCAGAAAGCCGATTCTTCGAGGGTCATGATCTCGCTGTCGAGCGCGGCGAGGACCTCGAGGTCGGCGTCCAGTCCGGGCAACACCTGCTGGGCGAAGAATGTCGCGGTGGCGACCTTGCCCTCGTAGTAGCGGCGATCGGTCTCGGCCGGGTCCGAATCGAGTGCGGTGAGGGCGGTTTCGGCGCCGGCGAGCAGGCGCCACCCGATGAGGAGGTCGCCGACCGCCAGCAGGAAGCGGACCGAGCCGAGACCGACCTTGTACAGCTCGTCGGGCTGTTCGCCGGCGGCCAGCAGATAGCCGGTCAGGATCCCCGCCATGTCCTGGACCCGTTCCAGCGCGACCGACAGCTGATCCTTGGCGAGCTTCAGCTGCTCCGGACCGGCGGCTTCCGCGGTCCGGCGCACCTGGGCGAGCACGTGTCCCAGGGCGACGCCGCGATCGCGGGCGATCTTGCGGAAGAAGAAGTCCTGCGCCTGGATGGCGGTGGTGCCCTCGTACAGCGAGTCGATCTTGGCGTCGCGGATGTACTGCTCGATCGGGTAGTCCTGCAAGAAGCCCGAACCGCCCAGGGTCTGCAGCGATTCCGCCAGATACTGGTAGGCGCGTTCGGAGCCCACCCCCTTCACGATCGGCAGCAGCAGGTCGTTGACGGCTGCGGCCAGTTCCGGGCCCGCGCCGGAAATGTGTTGCGCTACTACCTCATTCTGATGTCCGGCCGTGTAGAGGTAGATCGACCGCAGCCCTTCGGCGTAGGCCTTCTGCAGCAGCAGGGATCGGCGCACGTCGGGGTGGTTGATGATCGTCACCTTCGGGGCCGTCTTGTCGGCCTGCCGGGTCAGATCCGCGCCCTGCACCCGCTGCTTCGCGTAGTCCAGCGCGTTCAGGTAGCCGGTGGACAGCGTGGCGATCGCCTTGGTGCCCACCATCATCCGGGCTTCCTCGATCACCTTGAACATCTGCGCGATACCGTCGTGCACCTCGCCCACGAGCCAGCCGACCGCGGGAACGCCGTGCCCGCCGAGGGTCAGCTCACAGGTGGCCGAGGCCTTGAGACCCATCTTGTGCTCGACATTGGTGACGAACACGCCGTTGCGGTCGCGGAGCTCACCGGTCTGCGGATCGAAGTGGAACTTCGGCACGAAGAACAGGGACAGGCCCTTGGTGCCGGGACCCGCGCCCTCCGGCCGCGCCAGCACCAGGTGCGCGATGTTCTCGAACAGATCGTCGGAATCCGCGCCGGTGATGAAGCGCTTGACGCCCTCGAGCCGCCAGGAACCATCCTCCTGCCGAACGGCTTTCGTCCGGCCCGCGCCGACGTCGGAGCCCGCGTCGGGCTCGGTGAGCACCATGGTGCCGCCCCAGTTCCGCTCCGTCATCAACTTCGCCCAGTGGCGCTGCTGCGCGGTGCCGACGCCGTGGAGAACATTGGCCATCATCGGGCCGATCAGGTACATGTAGGCGGCCGGTTGCGCACCGAGCACGAATTCCGAGATGGCCCAGGAGACCATCGCGGGCGCCGGCATCCCACCGATCTCCTCGGCCTTGCCCACCCGCCACCAGTCCGCGTCGTACCAGGCCCGGACGGCTTGCTTGAAGTCTTCGGGCAGCCGCACCGCGTGTGCCGCCGCGTCGAAAACCGGTGGCGTGCGATCGGTTTCGGCGTAGGGTGCCGCCACCGGCCCCTCGGCGAGACGGGCCGCCTCGGCCAGCATGGTGCGCACGGTGCCGGCATCGAGGTCACCGAAGGCGCCCGCGTCCAGGACGGTCCCGAGCCCGAACACCTCGAACAGGTTGAATTCGAGGTCGCGGACGTTGCTCTTGTAATGGCTCACGAGTCACCACTTTTCGAGAAACGGAACGGGCTGACAATGGCTTGTTAATGACCGATAAGTAAGGAACCCGTATCAATTCACGCCATTCACGCACTGGTAGCAGGCAATTCGAATCGATTAAGTGAACGGCCGCTAAGTGGTGTAATTCACCGGGCCGCCGCACGGACGCTGATCGGGGCCGCCTCGATCCGCTCGCCGACAGCAACCAGGACGTCGACGAGATCGTCACGCCACCGCAACCGCGGATTGCGCACGGCCTCGATGACGACCGTGGTGGACGCGCGGATCAGCAGCCGCGCCACCGCCGCCGGGATCTCGGGCCGGACCGCCTGCAACATGCGCCCCCACTGGGCGATGCCGTCCAGGCGGACGCGCCGGTAGCGCTGCACCGCGTCGGTGGGCAGGTGGCGGGTTTCGCTGACGGTGATGGCCAGCAGGTCCGGTTCGTCGACGCCGAATCGCGCGAAGCTGCGCATCAGCGAGCGCATCGACGCCTCGGCGCTGCGGGTCTCCGCGACCGCCCGTACCAGCGTCAACTGCAGCCACTCGTCCTGGCGGCGCACGATCCGGTCGAGCAGCTCGGCCTTGTTCGAGAAGTGGTAGTACAGCGCGGGTCCCGAGACCCCCACGGCCGCGCCGATGTCCTCGATGCCGACGGCGGCGAAACCGCGGGTGCTGAACAGCCGGGCGGCCTCGGCGAGCATCCGCTCGGACCGGAGCGCTCGATCCAGTGCGGTATTCGCACCGTCGAGCCGCGCGGATCGCGTCAGCGGACGTCCCGCCGTCCGATCCGGCAGTTCGGTCCGGATCACTTCGGCGACAACGGATTCGAGCAGCTGCGCGGCGATCGGCAGCGGCAGCTCGGTCCGGTGATAGGACGGGCTGACCGCGACCGACAGCACACACCAGCCCAGCAGTTCGACATCGGCGACGTTCAGTTCGGGACGGCAGCCGCGAATCCAGTGCCTGAGGTATCCGGTGAGCCGGGCGGCGCGCAGCAGCACCGCGGTCCGGTCACCGGGCGTCAGATTGCGGAACTCCAACTGCCACAGCCTGGGCAGCTCACGCAGTTCGAGCGCGACCCGGACCAGAGCGGCCGGTACCGCCGCCCCCGACGGGTCGGCCCGGTGCGCAGCCTCGACCCGCGTCAGGGTGTCGTCGAGGCCGACCAGCAGGCACTGCCCGAGCAGTTCCTGCTTACCGCGGAAGTGCCGGTACAGCGCCGGCGCCGAAATACCCACGGCCGCCGCGATATCGGACATGGAGGTGCCGTGATAGCCACCGTGCGCGAAGGCGTCCAGTGCGGCGTTCAAGATCATGGAACGCCGGGTCGGGGGTCGTTTCCTGGTCGCGGCGGTTCTCGTCCGCCGGGGCGCCGGTGCCGACATCCGATCAGCTCTCGGGCTCACCGACGGCAGCCGATGCCGCCGCCGCAGGGCAGCCAGGAGGCGAAGCCGGGCTTGCCGCCACCATAGCGATCGGGGTCGAAGATCAGGGGTTCGGGATAGAGCTGCTCGTTGGTTGTAGTGACGTTCACGATGGGAAGACTCCCTATTGGTACCGTCGGTACCGATACCGACGGTGCCAAGTGTGTCCCGCCAGGCGGCGTCCGTCAACAGTGCGTCCCAGACAGAGAAGACACCTCACCCGGAGCGACCCGCATCACATCGCCGGAGCGCGATGCAGTTCCTTGCGGTCGTAGTAGCCCGTCACCACCAGGCCCACCAGCAGACCGATCAGCAAACCCAGCAGGGTCATCCAGAATGCGTGACTCAGCCCCGCCGAGCCGTCACCGTTGAAATAGAGGATGGCGCGCACTCCGAGATACACCTGATGCATCGGCTCGAAATCGGACAGCCACGCAACGGGTTTCGGGATCGCCTCGACTGGGACGGTACCGCCGGACGACGGCAGGCCCAGCACGATGAACAGCACCAGGTTCACCAGCATGCCCAGGGTCCCCAGCGCGGACACGATCGACAGGGCGGTGACTCCGACCGCGATGATGCCGAACGTGCTGTAGAGGAACAGCAGTAGCGGGCGGTCGATCGGCATGCCCAGCCAGTGCCCGATCCCCATGAAGATCGCCGCCACCACGGGTGCGACACCGGTGATGATGCCCCATTTGAGGAACAGCGTCCGCAACCGGGAGATCGGCACCGGCGGATAGTGGACGTACCAGGGTCCGAATTCGGTGGGCGCGAAACCCAGTGCGGAATCGACCATTCCATTGATCACCATCGCACCGGTGAACCCGGCCAGCAGGACCATCACCGTGTAGAAGAAGGCGGTGAGGCCGTTACCCGTGCCGCTGGGCAGCGGATGGAATGGTGTGACGGTCACGTCGATCGGCGCGGCCAGCATGAGCTTGCTGAGCCCCGGCAGCTGCGGCGCGGGAGCGCCGGCGGGCGCCTGCAGCTGGGTGTTCACCGTTGCGGTGAGACGTTGGCCGACAGTGTCGTTGGCCTGTTTCAACGCCGTGCCGGCGATATTCTGCACTATCTGGGCGCTGAAGGTGCCGGCGCGCGGATTGGTGTACACCGTGATCTGCGGTTGCGTCACGTCCCCGGACACCACGCTCGCGGCGGCGAAAATGCCGAGCCGCTTGGTGAAGTCACTCGGGATGACGATCGCCCCGTACACCTTGCCCGAACCGAGTTGGTGCTCTGCCTCGTTGATGCCGAGCACCCGCAGATCGATCTTGTCGCCCGGAATCTGCTGCACGAGCGCATCACTGATCTGCTTGCCGACATTGGTGGGCTGCCCGCCGATCACATCACCGGAGTCCTGATCGACCAGCGCGATCGGAAATCCGTGCAGATGCTTCGCCGGATCCACCACATACGCCAGATACATGGTGGCCAGCAGCGCCATCAGCAGCGACACCACCACGGCCGGAGCCAGCCACACCCGCACGCTCTTGCGCGGGACACTCGCCGGAACCGTCTCCTCTACGTTCGCCATGCGCGCACCCAGCTCTCTCGGTTCAGGGGATGGTGCCGGTGACCTCTCGGACGAATGCGTCGATGGACTCCCGCATCTGGGTGAGGCCGGGTTCCCCGAGCAGCCGGGGCGCGCGGGTTCAGGTACTGATCGAGGTGGATATCGTTGCCCTTCCACTCCCAGAATTCCTCGGCCGGCAGGTCGTCTTCGGCCGTGATCCGCAACCGGGGCGGCAGAAACTCCTGGAGTTCCCGCCCCGCGGTTCGATCGCGATGGAGGGTGGCGCATTCGGATTCACGCTTCATCGAAAACTCCTCCGGGTCAAGCAGTTACGACGGTTACCCCGCCGAGCGGGGTGGGTTGGTGATGCATGGCCGGATGCTCGAACAGCAGTTTGCCCGCCGTTCGCCACGACTTACATCGTGGCCAGAAAGCGAAGGCCCGTCAACAATGCGATCTCGCTCCGAATCTCGATCCGAGGACCGATGCTCGAGTGACGGTTGCCACGCTCGCGACATGATGAGAAGATTTGTTAGTAACTCTCTCATCCTGTCGTCCTGTGCAGTCGACAGGATCGGTTGATCAAAGGAGATCCACCATGACCGCCGCCGTCGCGCTCGACCACGAGTCCCGAGGTCCACGCCCCGAACGCCGCCCGTTCGGACCCGGCAGCCGGATGTGGGAGGACACCGGACTCGTCACCTTCTCGCTGACGGCCGGCTCGGCATTCCTGCTGCAGACCATGGAGCCCTCGATCGCCGCGGTGGTGGACGAGCACTCGACGTTCCGCACCGACGCACTCGGCCGCGCGGCCCGCAGCATCGCCTCGGTGATGATGTGGATCTACGGCGGCGAAGAGGGGCTCGCGGAAGCCGACCGGCTGCGAAAGATGCACGCCACCTTGAACTCCACGGACGCACAGGGCGTCAAACACCGCGCCCTGTCCTCCGGCCCCTGGGCCTGGGTGCTCCACACCGCCATCTTCGCCTTCACCGAGGGCAACAAGTACTTCTCCAGCGATCAGTTGACCGAGGCGCAGAAGGAGTCCTATTACCAGGAGGTGGTGCAGCTCATGCGCAACTTCTCGGTGGCCCCCAAGGAGATTCCACCCACTTACGCCGACTGGCTGCCCTGGTTCGAGGACCAGATCGAAAACCACCTGGTACCTACGAATGTGGCCTACGACTACCTGAAGGTCATCCGGAACATCGCCCCGCCCAAGCAGATTCCCCCGCCCCTGCACCCGGTGTGGCGCGTCGCGACCAAACCCGTTGGCCGCCTCCAGTACTTCTTCACCGTAGGCACCACCCCCGACGCCATCCGCGACAAGCTCGGGCTGGAATGGACCGCGAAAGACGAACGCGCCCTGCGCGTCCTGGGCTGGACCATCGGCCGCACCGTCCCCCTCCTTCCCGAGCGCGTCCGCTACTTCCCCATCGCCTACGAGGCCCGCCGCCTCGAACGCGACCGCGCCCGCCTCCGCAAGATGATCAACCTCCGTCCCGTGTAATCACCGGGGGACTCTCAGCGTAGGGAACCGGGCGAGATGCCACGGTCAGAGCTCCCCGTCAGGACAGCGGCCGGACCGGGTGGCGAAGCAGGGTGCGCATGGCGGCTTCCTGGGTCCGGCGCGGGTCCGAGAGGTAGATCTCGTGGTGGCGGCCGTTCATGGTCAGGTGGTGTTCGGCCATGAAGGCTTCCATGCGGGCGAGGGTCTCGGGCTCGGTGGCGTACGGGCCGCGGTGCATGACCTGGATGGCGTCGCCCTCGGTGAGCTGTTCGAAAGTGGCTCCGGAGACCATGTCCGGGGTCACCGGGCCGGGCATGCGGATCATCATCGTCCAGTGCCATTCGTCACGCGGCACCTGCAGGGCGGGGCGGTCCGATTCGACCCACCACAGGCCCTCCAGCTTGGGGACCACGAAGTCGTTGCCCTCGGCCTTGGCGATCTTCTTGGCGCCGTAGGCGGCTCGGTACAGGGTCGAGACGGCCTCGGTGTAGGCGTCGCCGAGGGGCGCGCCGACACCGCTGACCGTGGCGTAGTTGCAGGTCCGGAAGGTACGCAGGACGGGTTCGGTGGGGGCGTCGTAGTAGTGCCTGTCGGTCTTGGCCAGGTCCAGTTTCATGGGTGCTCCTTCCTCGGGGTCGATTCGAGGATGCGGTCTCCCGCGACGGGAGGGTCAAACCCGGCGTGGCGTGGCGACCGGGAAGCGGACCGCGCACCCCGGTTCCTGGGGCTGGATCGCGGCGGCCGCAAGCACCAAGGTCACTATGGTGAGCATGCGGATGGTGTTGTGGCGCGCGTTGATCAGCGTGCTGCTACTGGTGGTGGGGGTTGTGGCGGTGCCGGGGCGGGCGGGGGCCCAGGCGCAGTATCAATGGCACGAGGAGTTCATCACCGCACCGGACGGGACGCGATTGCACGCGGACGTGCTGCGACCCGTCGGACTCGCCGACGATGTGCGCACACCGGTGATCATGACCGTCAGCCCGTACCGCGCGCACCTCATGCGGTTGAGCGAACCGCGGCTCGCGGGCGGGCCGTCCACCGACGATCTGCCGGCGTCGATGTTCCTGCAGGCCGGATACACCTACGTGATCGTGGATCTGCGCGGGTTCGGCGGCTCCAACGGCTGTCCCGATTTCGGCGGGCCGGGCGAGCGGTCGGATGTGAAGACCGCGGTGGAATGGGCTGCGGGACAACCGTGGTCCACCGGCCGGGTCGGGCTGGCCGGCACCTCCTACGAAGGCTGGACCGGGCTCATGGGACTGGCCGAGCAGCCCGCCGGTCTGGCGGCGGTGGCCGCCTTCGAACCGGTCGTGGATCCCAACACCTACCTCTACATGCAGGGCATCGCCTGGAAGTTCTCGCTCAAGCCGATCAGTGAGAACGGTTTCCGGCCCGGCGATCTCGCCGGCTTCGAGCATCTGATGATCGCCTCCACGCCCGCGTATCCAACCGATTCGGCCGAGTACAAGGCGAATGCTTCGAGCATCGATCCGGCCTGCTATCAGCACTATCTCGCCGAAACCACCAACCACGACGCGAATTCCGCATTCTGGCGGGACCGGGATCTGGTGGAGAAGGTGCGGGGCAACACCATTCCGCTGTTCCTCAGCCAGGGCTTCGTCGACTACAACACCCGCCCCGACCGGGTCTTCCCGCTGTGGAACGCGCTCGGCCCGGGCGAGCACCGGGCCTGGTTCGGGCAGTGGGGTCACCGCGACTGCACCGAGAAATGCGGTTCACCCGACTTCGCCACCGAGCTGCTGGCGTTCTTCGACCGGCACGTGGCGGGCAGGAACGTGACGGTGCCCGGACCCCGGATCACCGTCGGCCAGTTCGACGGCCGGTGGCGCTCGGAGGCCGCGTGGCCGCCCGCCGACAGCCACGCCGTCGACATCGATCTGCGCGCCGGACGCTACAACGACCGCGGCCTCATCCCGGGCGCGGACCGCGAGATCTGGACCGTGACCCAGCCGCTCGACCAGGACCAGCACCTGTCCGGTCAGGCGACGGCCACCCTCGGCCTGGACGGGCCCGCCGCGGCAGCCGTCACCGTCGAGGTCTACGACATCGACCCGAACAACCGGGCGACCGTCATCACCCGCGGCATCGCCCCGGTCACCCCGACCGCCCAGGTCCGGCTGCTCGCCCAGGACTGGCCCCTTGCCGCCGGCCACCGGATCGGCGTCCGTCTCACCGACGTGGTCGACGACGTGTGGGCGCACCCGCCGGCCTTCGCACCGGTCACCGTCACCACGGCCCAGATCCACCTGCCGCTGCTCGCCGCGATCCGCACCCCCGACCTGCCCGGCGATCTGAGCGAGGCCATTCCGAAGTGGCGGAACGAGAAGTCGGTCTCGCTGCCCCCCGATGTGGTGAACAATGCCAGTGTGACCGTGAACTTCCCGCCCAGGGCCGGCGGCTAGGCCCATGACCAGCACCGCGCCGACCGACGCCCGCGCCGTCGACGATGCCACCGCCGAGCGGCTGGCCGCGGCGCTACGCTGCCGAACCGTCTCCTACGAGAACCGCGACCGCATCGACCCCGCCGAGTTCGACCGCCTCATCGCCCACCTCGAACAGTCCTTCCCGCTGGTCCACACCCACCTCACCCGGGAGACCTTCGGCCACAGCCGCCTGTACCGCTGGGCGGCCGCCGACAGGCCGGATGACACTGTGGCGGCGATTCTGCTGGCGCATATGGATGTCGTGCCGGTCGACGATCTGGAGGCGTGGACGCATCCGCCGTTCGACGGCGTGGTGGATGACGAATTCATCTGGGGCCGTGGGGCTATCGATGACAAGAGCCGGTTGCTGGCGATTCTGGAGGCGGTCGAGCGGGCGCTGGGCGCGGGTGTACGCCCCAGGGAGACGGTGTATCTCGCGTTCGGGCACGACGAGGAGATCTTCGGCGCCGAGGGCGCGGGACGGATGGCGCAGCGGTTGCGTGACGCCGGTGTCCGGGCCCGGTTGCTGGTCGACGAGGGCGGCGTGATCACCACGGGCGTGGCCGACGGGATCGACGTGCCGGTGGCCACGATCATGGTGGGCGAGAAGGGGTTCGCGACGGTGCGGCTGTCGGTGACCGATGTGGGCGGGCACTCGTCCATGCCGGGCCGGCAGACCGCGGTGGGGCGGCTGGCGCGGGCGGTGGCGCGGATTCAGGATCATCCGTTCCCCTTGCGGTTGACGCCGGTCGCGGTCGACATGCTCACGCGGGTGCGGGAATTCATGTCCGAACCGCGCCGGACCCTGCTCGGGCTGGTGCACGTGGCCGGGGCCATCGCGGCGCGGGTGCTGGCGGCCCGGCCGCAGACCGAGGCGCTGGTGCGGACCACCACCGCGCCGACCATGATCAGCGGCGGCGTGAAGCCCAATGTGCTGCCGCAGCGGGCCGAGGCGTTAGTGAACTTCCGCATCCTGCCGGGCGATTCGGTGGCCGACGTGCTGGCCCACTGCCGGAAGGTGGTGCGGGACAAGGGCGTATCCATCGAACTCGACGGCACCACCTCCGAGCCCTCGGCCGACCCGTCGGCGGGGCCGGACTTCGATCTCGTCGCCGCCGTCGCGCGCGAAGTGGCGCCGGGCATCGCCGTCACGGTCGGCGTCGTCCCGGGCGCCACCGACTCCCGCTATTACGACGATCTCGCCGCCACCCGCTGCAATTTCGCGCCGATCATCCTGACCGCCGCCGATCTGGAGCGCATCCACGGCACGGACGAACGCATCTCCCGCGCCGATTACGCCCGATTGATCCAATTCAACCGGCTTCTGCTCGACCGCCTCGTCGGCTGACCCGGCAACCGCCGCTCCCATCGCGCGGATTCGCCCGTCCGGCCCCACGACGCGCCGGATGCGCGAGAATGACTCCGCCGGTACTCGACATTTCGGGCGCACCGTGTTGGGCGGGCGCACCCTCCGGCAGCGTGACGACCTGAAGGGAGCGGCGAATGACCCGCACGGAAACCGGTGAATTCCAGGGAGCGGAGGGCCGCGTGTTCTGGCAGGCGTGGCTGCCCGACGGCGAACCCCGCGCCGTCGCCGTGATCGTGCACGGGTACGCCGAGCATTCCGGCCGCTACGCGCATGTCGCGCAGCGGCTGTCCGAGTCCGGGTTCGCGGTCTACGCGCTCGACCACACCGGGCACGGTAGATCGGAGGGCCCGCGAGCGAATGTCGTCTCGCTGGATACCGCGGCCGACAATGTGCGCACCATGCTCACCACCGCCACCGGACGCCATCCCGGACTGCCGAGCTTCCTCATCGGCCACAGCATGGGCGGTCTCACCACCGCCTACCTGGCCACCCGCGACCAGCCGGAGGTGACCGGCATCGTGCTGTCGGCCCCGGCCATCGATATCGAGGCGGGCAATGCGGTGCAGCGCCTGGCCGCGCCGCTGGTGTCGAAGTATCTGCCGAATCTGCCGGTGGTGAAGCTGGATTCGAAGCTGGTGAGCCGCGACCCCGATGTGGTGCGCGCCTATGACGAGGATCCGCTGGTGCACCACGGCGGCGTCCCGGCCCGCACCGCCGGTGAGATGCTGCGCGCGGGCGAGTACGTCAAGTCCCACCTGGACCGCCTGACCGCCCCGCTGCTGGTCCAGCACGGCACCTCCGACGGCCTCGCCTCGCCCACCGGCAGCGACCTGCTGGAGCGGAGCGCGGCGTCGAAGGACAAGACGGTCATCCGCTACGACGGGCTCTACCACGAGATCTACAACGAGCCCGAACAGGACAAGGTGCTCACCGACCTGGTGAACTGGCTCGAAGCGCACCTGCCGCAGAACTGACTCGGCGGCCGTAATCGGCCGGAATCCACTGCGCCACTCCGGATTCCGGCCGTTTGTCCGCTACCGGTAAGCCTTCAGGCAGGCGTCCTCGCCGTCCAGCACCCCGGTCCGGAAGCTCTCGAGCCGCACGAAGCCGCTGGGAACCACAGCGCCATTGACGTCGGCGGCGGCCAGCCCGTCGAGCAGCAGTCCGGAGATCGCCGCGTCGAGATCGGTTGCGGAGAGCTGCAAGTCGCTGCCGGGCCGGCTGAGCTGGGTGCTGTACACGCCCGAAAAGCAGGCGGTCGATGGCCCCGCCGTCCCCGTTCTCGGCCCGCAGATCCGCGTCCGGCACCCCGGCCCGGGGACCGCTGGGCCCGCTCGCCGAGGTCTGCCCGGTCAGCTCCCACGGATTGGTCGTCGCCGGAGCCGAAACATTCTGTGCGGCTGGTCCTTTGACGGCCGAACAGCCGGCGAGGACCACCCCCGCCACCAAGAGCACGACGGCCGGCCCCAGCCGCACCCGCGACGTCCCCATCTCGCCTCCCGCTTACCACTCGGGACCTGCTCCGAGTATCCACCGACACATCGCACGAAGTCCCCGGTCTCGCAACGGCCGGTGGGAATCATCGGCCCGGTCACGGCGCGCCGCTCGCGACACGCATCCAGAAAATCAGCTGAGACGGCCGCCGCATCCATGGCACAGTCGAGCATCATGAGCGACTACCGCCGCCTGAACCGGGCCAACTGGGACGATCGCGCTCCGCTGCACGCCGGTTCCGGCGACTACGCCCTCGACAAATTCCGGACCGATCCGTCGTTCCTGAGCCACGTGGTCCGCTTCGACCTGCCGCGCCTCGGCGACATCCGTGGTCTGGACGCGGTGCACCTGCAATGCCACATCGGCACCGACACGCTCTCCCTCGCGCGGCTGGGCGCCACCATGACCGGCCTCGACTTCTCCCCCGCCTCCCTGGCCGAGGCTCGTAAGCTCGCCGAATCCAGCGCCACGCCAATCGATTTCGTCGAGGCCGATGTCTACGACGCCGTAACCGTGCTCGGCGCTGCGCGATTCGATCTCGTGTACACCGGCATCGGGGCGCTGTGCTGGCTGCCCGACATCCGCCGGTGGGCCGAGACGGTGGCCGGGCTACTGCGGCCGGGCGGGCGGCTGTTCATCCGCGACGACCATCCGGTCCGGATGGCCGTGGACGAAGCCCGCACCGACGCGCTCACCCTCGGCTACCCGTACTTCGAGACACCGGAACCGATGGTGTTCGACGACGGAACCACCTATGTGGACACCGATCTGGCGGTCGCGCACAGCACCACCCACGAGTGGAATCACGGCCTCGGCGAGATCGTGGAGGCCGTCCTGCAGGCCGACCTGACCCTCACCCAGCTCGTCGAGCATCAGAGCGTGCCATGGGAGGCGCTCCCCGGTCGCATGGTGTGCGGCGAAGACTCCGAATGGCGGCTCGCCGAACACCCCGAACGGCTGCCCCTCAGCTTCACCCTGCAGGCACGCAAACTCTGACATCGAAAAATGGTCGTGCGCATCCGGTTCCGCGCCGGATACGATTCCGGAAACCCTCAGTGCCGCGGGTAGGGATCCATGTTGCGTAGCTGTTGCCGGTGGGTTCGCTGCAGTTCGCCCGCCCGGGTGAGGAAGCCCGCGATCATCTCCAGTTCCGCGGGATCGAACCAGCTCAGCATCATCTGGTAGCCCTCGTCGACCAATGGCGAGATGAGTTCCTGCATGCGACGTTCGGCGAGATCTGTGGCCACCACGATCACCCGGCGACGATCGGTGGGGTCCAGCGAGCGGGCGATATAGCCCTGCTTCTCCAGCCGGTTGAGCATGACCGTGGCACCTGCGGCGGTGAGGCCCAGCCGTTCGGCGAGCATTCCAGGTGTCGTGGACTTCCCTTCCCCGAGGACGATTTCCAGCGCACGTCGATCGGTCTCGTTCACGCCCAGCAGCCTGATCGATTCGCGGGCCAGATCCTCGATGGTTCCGTGATAGAACTCCAGGGCCTTTCTGAGCTCTACTGCGATCCGAGCGGGTTCGATTGACATCGGACGCACAGGCTCCCACCCTTGAACACTTGAAACACGAAACCTCTCAACCAAATTCACCGAGGTCGTGGCGGACATGTACTGCACGACGACACCGAAGCCGATACGATAGTCGGTATTGCACACCCCGGCCAGAGTGGCTTTCACCGCACGAAAGCCGAAGCGCGCGAACACCATCCGGGGCGGCGAGTGTCCGATCCGATCGGACGGAACCTGGACTGGGCTGCTGGTAACAGCCCAGTCCGGGCACATTCACCACATTTCACCGGCGCGGATACTGCGCGTCACGCTGCTCTGCCTACGTCCGATCAGCTGACAGTCGTGGTGGTGAGGGTCGGGGATGGATTCGGGTAGCACGCGGTCGCGACACCGCCGATCCATTGCACGTTGGTCGTCATGGTCATACCGGGATTGGCATAACTGGTCCCCGCGTACTTGCTGGTGATCGGCGTTCCGGGAGTACCGGCGGTCACATTGATGGTCACCGCCGGCGGCGTGAAGCTCGAGCCGCCGGCGATCGGACCCGGCACGGTGAGAACGACATTCCCGCCCGAGGTGGTGACGGTGCCGGCCACGCTCCCACCGGAAGCGGTGGCCGAGACCAGCGTCGAATTCGCCGGAGTCGGGAAGATCATCTTCAGGTTGCTGATGCTCGTCACCGTGAAGCCCGAGGCCGAACTGGGAACCGTGGATACACCGGGGGTGAGGGTAATGGCCACCGCGGAGCCGGATGCCGCCGAACCCGGCGCGGCACCGTCGACCGATGTGGTCATGCTCGAGGTTTGGCCTATCCCGAAGATCGTGCCCTGGCAGCTCCAGTTCACGCTCACGGGGGCGGCATTTGCGGGTGCGGCTAAACAGAAGGCAGTCGCCAGCGCCACTGGCGTAACAACTCCGGCACGAAGCAGCACGGATGCGGTCGATCTCATAACTATCTCCAAAAGGTGAAGCAACAGCACGGGCGAGATGTCGCGCCGTAACCGTAAGGGATCTAAAATATAACCTGTTCTCATCCGGCCGTGATCGAGATCTAAAATAACGTTTTGGCATCGATGACTCGCCGGAGGACAGTTCCGGCAGATCCTTATCTGCTATTAAATATTCAGCCTGGAAAGTTAATTCCACTAAAACTTCGACACCGGCCGACCGGCACCATGTCGGTCCACCGGGGTTCCGATCACGGGACGAGTCCGGGGAACATTCGATCAAATACAAGCCCTGACCTGGTCGTTACACCCGATGTCAATCATCGCCTTCATCACATTTGGTCAACGAGTCCCAGGATTCCTTATTACAGAAACCGGTTTCTTGAAAACTGTGGCCACCACCTCGTCCAACCAGAAGGTGGCCGTATATCAGATCGGAGATTTCTCTATCAAGAGACTATTATGCGTATGCAAAGGCATTTTGCCGTACGTTCACTCAGCGACGGAACACCGCTCGAGCCGCTGGTGCCCCTATTCGGCTCCGAAGTTGCCGACGACGCCGGGTGAACGACCTTCCTCGGTCCACTCGGCAACATCGTGAAGTAGTCTCGCCCGACGAATGTTCTTTTTCAGGCATTTCGATACCCGCACCAGCCTTGCAGTCGAAACGGCGATGCGAGCGACGAACAAATTCGGTTGGTGTGGCCGATCTCGTCCGAATCGGCGAATCGCGCGCGGCGGAACCGACACCCCGCCCCCGGCGTCGAACTGGAAGAGACCGGATGATGGGAGGACGCCGATGGAACCGGAAGCCTTGCGGCGCAGGGCCCGATTGAGTCAATCGGGGGCCGAGCATGAGCAGTCACGCATCGCCATACGCGGACTCGACCCGGATTACATCCGGCAGCTGGAGCACTTCCCCCGGTTCACGCACGAGCAGATCCATTCCCGGGTCCAGGCCATGAACCCCGGCGACATGCACACTGCCGCCCAGATCTGGGTGAGCATCGCCGACAGCATGTTCGGCGCCCTCAGCACCCTGCACGCCACCGTCCAGACCACCCTGGCCGACGCGATGTCCGGCCACCTCGCCGACGCCGCCGAGACCGCCGCTCGCCAATTCGTCCGCGACGCCACGGATGTCGCCGAAATCGCCCACAGCACCGGCCACCGCGTGATCGCCGCCGCCTACGGCGCCGAAGCCGTCCGGAAAACCGTGCCACCGCCCGTACCCGACGCCGCCGCCGGCACCAAAGACGAGCAGTACCACCTCGCACTGGCCGCCTTGGATGCCAACTACGTGCCGATCTACCCACCCGCCGGCACGGCCGTCCCCGCCTTCTTCACGCTCAGATCTCCCGGCGACATCGCATCCGAAAACCTCAGCGGCACAACCGATTCCGTCCCGGATACAGGCCGGCCCACCACCCCGATCTCGAATACCCGGAGCGGCCCGGGTGGCAGTCACGATCTCGGACCTGGGTCTCCCGGCACCGCGGCCGCCGCAGCCGATCCGGGCGATTCCCAACACCTTCCGGGCTCCGGGACAGACGCCGACGCGCAAGATCCGGCATACCGGAGTCCCGACCGCCGAATGCCCGGCGATCAGCCCTCGACCGCCCCTCATCAGACCGATCCCGAAACCGAGCCCGTCGCCACCACCCCACTCACTTCCCCGTTCACCCCGACCCCCGGCGGCCACCCGGCCATCCCGTTCTCCCCCACCCCCACTACCCCCGATCCGGGCCGTAGCTTCCCCGGCCCGCCCAGCCCCGAACCCCTCACCCAGCCGAGACAACCCAACTCCCCCGACCTCTCCACCCCACACGGCTCAGGACCTTCCGGCATGTTCGCCCCCGGCGGCCGCCCCACCACCGACCCGGATTCATCCCACCGCACCCCACCCTGGCTGATCCGCGACCGCCAGGACGAACTCCTCGGCACGTCCCTCCCCCACGTCCCACCCACAATCGGCGCCGAATTCCCCGCAGCCCGAAACGATCTCGTGCAAACCGACGTCGACCACCCGGGCTGATCCCTCGGCCGAACGAGCGCCGCGAGGCGGCGATGGAGCGTTTCCGCCGCCGCCTCGCGCGGCACGCCTGCGGCCTCGAACAGGTCCCTCACCGCGACCGCCCGTTCCCCGGCAGACGAGCGGGATCTCACCGTCGCACCGTCGATGTGCGCCTACTGACGGCGACTGGCCGCAACGTCGCAAACAGGTAGGGCGTGAGGAGGATTCGTGCTGCCGGCGGGGCTCCTACTCGCCGCCGAAGACGCGTTCCACGACCGTTTTGGCGCGGCGGGTGACGCGCATGTAGTGGTCGAGGAATTCGCTGCCGTCGTCGTTGGGCCAGCCGGCGACCCGGGCCACGGCGGAGAGCAGGGTGCCGGGGCCGGGGAGTTGGTCGGCGGGTTTGCCGCGGACCAGGACGAGGGCGTTGCGGGCCTTGGTGGCGGTGAGCCAGGCGTCGCGGAGGAGGGCGGCGTCGGCGGTGTCGATCAGCTCGGCGCGTTCGATGGCGTCGAGGGATTCGAGGGTGGAGGTGTTGTGGAGTTCGGGGACCTCGTGGGCGTGCAGGAGCTGCAAGAGCTGGACGGTCCATTCGATGTCGGCGAGGCCACCGCGGCCCAGTTTGGTGTGGGTGGCGGGGTTGGCGCCGCGCGGCAGGCGTTCGGAGTCGACGCGGGCCTTGATGCGGCGGATCTCGCGGACGCCCTCGGGGGACATGCCGCCCTCGGGGTAGCGGATGGGATCCACGGTGCGCAGGAAGCGGATTCCGAGTTCGCGGTCGCCGGCGACCTGGTGGGCGCGCAGCAGCGCCTGCACCTCCCACGGCTGCGCCCACTGCGTGTAATAGGCGGAGTAGGCGGCGAGCGTGCGGACCAGCGCACCGTTGCGGCCTTCGGGCCGCAGCCCGGCGTCGACCTGGAGCGGCGGGTCGGTGCTCGGCGCGCCGAGCAGTCGCTGTACCTGTTCGGCGATGCTGATCGCCCATTTCACCGCGACCGTCTCGTCCTCGCCGGGCCGCGGATCGCACACGAACAGCACGTCGGCGTCGGAGCCGTAGCCGAGTTCCATCCCGCCCAGCCGGCCCATGCCGATGACGGCGAAGTCGGCGGGCGCGGGCCTGCCGAGCTCGGCCTCACTGGCCCGGATCACGGCCTGCAGCGCCGCCTCCAGGGTGGCGATCCACACCGAGGACAGCGCCTCGCACACCTGCGGGACGTCGAGCATGCCCAGCACATCCGCCGAGGCCACACGGGCCAGCTCGTGCCGGCGCAGCGAGCGCGCGGTCGCCACCGCCCGCCTCGGGTCGTCGTAACGCCGTGCGCCGGGGAGGATTCCGCGCGCCACATCCGAGGGCTTGGTGGCCAGCAGCAGCGGCCCGTCCGGCCCGTCGGCGTACATGCGAATGGTCTCGGGCGCATTGATCAGCAGATCCGGCAGGTACGCCGAGGACCCGAGCACGATCATCAGCCGCTGAGCGATGGCGCCCTCGTCGCGCAGTTCGCGCAGGAACCAGATCTCGTTGTCGAGCCCCTCCGACACCCGCCGGTAGGCCAGCAGGCCCGCGTCGGGATTCGGTGTCTCACCGAGCCATTCGAGCAGGGTCGGCAGCAGCAGCGCCTGAATCCGCCCCTTGCGCCCGACCTCCCCGGTCAGCGCCTTCAGATGCCCGAGCGCGTTCTCCGGCGCCACATAGCCCAGCGCGGCCAGCTGCCGCACCGCCGCCTCGGGGCTGAGTCGCAGGCTGTCGGCGTCCAGGCGCGCAACCGATTCCAGCAGCGGCCGGTAGAACAGTTTGGCGTGCAGCCGCCGCACCCGCACCGCATTGCGCTTGATCTCGCTGGTGAGCACCCCGACCGCGTCCTGCCGCCCATCGGGCCGCATGTGCGCGGCACGCGCCAGCCAGCGCATGCCCTCCTCGTCCTCCGGGGCGGGCAGGGTGTGGGTGCGCTTGAGTCGCTGCAGCTGCAGGCGGTGTTCGAGCAGCCGCAGGAATTCGTAGGAGGCGGTCAGGTTGGCGGCGTCGTCGCGGCCCACATAGCCGCCCGCGGCCAGCGCGGTCAGCGCTTCCACCGTGCCCTGCACGTGCAGCGATTCGTCGGCCTTGCCGTGCACCAATTGCAGTAGCTGGACGGCGAATTCGACGTCGCGCAGACTGCCGTGCCCCAGTTTCAGTTCGCGTTCGCGCAGGTCCGCGGGTACCAGGTCCTCGACGCGCCGCCGCATGGCCTGCACGTCCGCCACGAAGTCCGGTCGCTCGGAGGCCGCCCACACCATGGGCATCAGCGCATCACGGTAGGCGGCGCCGAGTGCGAGATCGCCGGTGGCGGGCCGCATCTTGAGCAGTGCCTGGAATTCCCAGGTGCGCGCCCAGCGCTTGTAGTAGGCGATGTGCGAGTCCAGGGTGCGCACCAGCGCACCGGCCTTGCCCTCCGGCCGCAGCGCCGCGTCGATCTCGAAGAAGGCCGCGCTGCCCACGCTCATCATCTCGGCGGCGAGCCGGGTGGCGGTGGTGTCGGCCGGTTCGGCGACGAAGATGACGTCCACATCGGAGACGTAATTCAGTTCCCGCGCACCGCATTTGCCCATGGCGATGACGGCCAGCCGGACCGGCGCCTCCCGGTCGGGGCACACCCGGGCGATCGCCACCGACAGCGCCGCGGTGAGCGCCGCGTCGGCCAGATCGGTGAGGTGCTGGCCGACCTGCTGGTACGGCAGCACCGGTTCGTTCTCCACGGTGGCGGCCAGGTCGATGGCGGCCAGCAGCATGAGCTGATCGCGATACCGCTTGCGCAGCAAGGCGATCGCCTCCGGCCCGGCCACGCCCGCCCGGTGCATCATGGGCCCGGCGTTCTCCCCGGTCTCCGGGATGGCGTGCACGGCGTCCAGCAGATCCGCGAGCAACTCCGCGCGATCGGGCAGCGCCTTCCGCCTCAGCAGCTGCCAGGAGCCCGGATCCGCCACCAGATGATCGGCGAAGGCGCTCGACGAGCCGATGAGGGCCAGCAGCCGCCCGCGCAGCGCGGGGTCCCGGCGCAGCTCGTAATCCAAAGCGGCCCAGTCGCTCCCGAGTTGCTCGCGCAGCCGGATGAGCGTCAGCAGCGCCAGATCGGCGTCGGGGGACCGCGACAGCGCCCACAGCAGTGGCACGCTGTCCACGTTGTCCCACGCCAACTCTCGCAGAGAGTCGGCGGCCGACGGCTCGAGCAGACCGAGCCGTCCGACACCGGGTACAGCGGAGCGAGCAGTCGGTGGCCGAACCATGCCCTTCAAATTACATGTCACGCTGATCGGACGTGCCACCCATCCCTCTCAAACGGGACATCGTTGCCCGCTCGCAGCCGGTTCGACTCCTGAATGCACCCGCCTCGGTTCCGAAAATCCCGAGAGCACTCCACCCAGAGTTCGCGGCCCGCCTCGGCCTGGACTGCGCTCCGCCTCCCGCGCTTGGAGCGGGGAGCGAAGCGGAGGAGGGAAGGCCGAGGTTCCGGCTCCATAGACCTGCGCCTAGGCCGCGAACCGCCCGGAGCGAAGCGGAGGGCAAAATGTCACAGCCCCAGGTATTCCTTCAGCTCGTAGGGCGTCACCTGCGCGCGGTAGCCCGCCCACTCGCGGCGCTTGTTGCGCAGGAAGAAGTCGAAGACGTGCTCGCCCAGCGTCTCGGCGACCAGCTCGGACTTCTCCATGGCCTTGAGCGCCTCGTCCAGCGACGCCGGCAGTTCGCGGAAGCCCATGGCGCGACGCTCGGCGCTGGTCAGCGACCACACGTCGTCCTCGGCCTCCGGGGGCAGCGTGTAGCCCTTCTCGATGCCGCGCAGACCCGCGGCCAGTAGCACCGCGAAGGCCAGGTACGGGTTGCAGGCGCTGTCAGGGCTGCGGATCTCGACGCGGCGCGAGGCCGACTTGTTCGGCGTGTACATCGGAACCCGCACCAGCGCAGAGCGATTCGACCGGCCCCAGGAGGCGGCCGTCGGCGCCTCGCCGCCGTGGATCAGGCGCTTGTAGGAGTTCACCCACTGGTTGGTGACCGCGGAGATCTCGTGCGCGTGCTCGAGAATGCCCGCGATGAAGGCGCGCGCGGTCTCCGACAGGTTGTCCGGGTCGTCCGGGTCGGCGAAGGCGTTCTGCTCACCCTCGAACAGCGACATGTGGGTGTGCATGGCCGAACCCGGGTGGTCGGCGAACGGCTTGGGCATGAAGCTGGCCCGCACGCCCTCGTCGATGGCCACTTCCTTGATCAGGTAGCGGAAGGTCATGACGTTGTCGGCCATGGACAGCGCGTCCGCGTAGCGCAGGTCGATCTCCTGCTGGCCCGGCGCGCCCTCGTGGTGGCTGAATTCCACGGAGATGCCCATGGATTCCAGCGAGTCGATGGCGTGGCGGCGGAAGTTCGGGGCCTCGTCGTGCACGGCCTGGTCGAAGAAGCCGCCATTGTCGGCCGGAACGGGCATCGTGCCGTCGTGCGGGCCCGGCTTGAGCAGGAAGAACTCGATCTCGGGGTGCACGTAGCAGCTGAAGCCCAGGTCACCGGCCTTGTTCAGCTGGCGGCGCAGCACGTGCCGGGGATCGGCCCAGGACGGCGAACCGTCCGGCATCGCGATATCGCAGAACATGCGCGCCGAGTGCTGGTGCCCCTTCGACGTGGACCACGGCAGCACCTGGAAGGTGGACGGATCCGGCTTGGCCACCATGTCCGCCTCGGAGACCCGGGCAAACCCCTCGATGGCCGAACCGTCGAATCCGATGCCTTCCTCGAAAGCGCCCTCCAGTTCGGCGGGCGCGATCGCGACAGACTTGAGATACCCCAGGACATCGGTGAACCACAGTCGCACGAATCGGATATCCCGTTCTTCGAGCGTCCGGAGCACGAATTCCTTCTGACGGTCCATGACCGCGAGCGTAGGGTCCTGGAGTTAAATCCGTGTTACATGAACGTCAGGAGGCGCGGCGAGTCGTGCCCACTCAACACGTGAGGCCCGCCGCAGGCTCTTTCAGATCAACGAGATACGAAATCACCGGGTCGTCGACGCACTGAACTCCGGAGAGCGACACGGTGTGTCGGGTGCCCTTGTAGGTGATCAGCGACGCGCCGAGCTGCTGCGCCAGGTTGACGCCGGCCTGGTACGGGGTGGCCGGGTCCTCGGTCGTGGAGATCACCACGGTCTTCGGCAGTCCCTGGATCGAAAGCTTGTGCGGCGCGCTGGTATTCGGGACCGGCCAGATGGCGCACAGTTCCAGCGGCGCGGCGTTGCCGCCGTGGCCGTCGTCGAGGAAGGGGGCGACGCGGCGGTAGTCGGCGTCCTGCTTGGCCGCGATGGATCGGTCGGTAATGGCCGGGTCGTCGACGCAGCGAATGGCATTGAACGCGTCGGAACTGTTGTCGTAGGTGCCGTCGTCGTGGCGGCCGTCGTACATGTCGGCGAGGGCGAGCAGCGTGTCGCCGCTGCCCTGGGCCAGTTCACGCAGGCCCTTGGTGAGCGCGGGCCACAGACGGTTGGAGTAGAGGGTCTGCTGCACACCGGTGATGGCGTCGCCGTAGTGCAGGCCGCGCGGGTCCTGGGTGGGAACCGGCTTGTCCCACAGCGGATCCACCAGCGAGCGGAACTTCTTGGTGGCCTGCCCCGGGTCGTCACCGAGCGGGCAGTTGGTCTTCTCCTTGGCCGCGCAGTCCACGGCGTAGGCGTCGAAGGCCTTCTGGAAGCTGGCGGCCTGCGCCACCGACTCCTTGACCGGATCCTGCTCGGGATCCAGCGCGCCGTCGAGCACCAGCGCGCGCACGTGGTCGGGGAACTTCTCGGCGTAGGCGTAACCGAGGCGGGTGCCGTAGGAGTAGCCCAGGTAGGTCAGCTTCCGATCACCCAGCGCCGCCCGGATCACGTCCATGTCCTGCACGACCTCCCGGGTGCCGACGTGGGCCAGGAAGTCCTTGCCGGTGCGCTCGACGCACTTGCCGGCGAAGTCCTTGTTCTCGTTCTCCGCGGCCGCGATGCCCGCGGGCGAGTTGTCCTTGTTGGGCTCGGCGCGCTGGGCGTCGTCCTCGGCCGCGGTCATGCACTTGATGGCGGGCTGCGACGCGCCGATGCCACGCGGATCGAAGCCGATCCGGTCGAACCGTTCGGCCAGCGGGGTGCTGTCACCGAGGGTGACCATGTTCAGTCCGGTCACGCCGGGACCGCCGGGGTTGAGCAGCAGCGAGCCGATCTTGTTGCCGGTGGCCCGGACCCGCGAGATCGCGATCTTGGCGGTCGCCCCGTCCGGATTGGCGTAGTCGACCGGCACCGTCACCCGCGTGCACTCGGAGTTCTTGGGCATCTCGTCTTCGCTGTAATCGGCACAGCTACCCCAGGTCAGGGTCTGGTTGTAGAAGGAATCCATCCCCACCGGTGTGCTCGAGGTGGGCTTGCCGTCCACCACGCTGGTGCACGCAGCCGCGGTCATCGCCAACGCCGTCACCAGGAGCACGACCCGGCCGGTTCGCATCAACGCCATCCCACGATCGTGCCATCCCGCCGAAATCACCCTCGCACCCCTCGTCCGGTCCATATATCTCTCCGTTTACATTCCGGCCGCCACCGTGGTTCACATGGCGACCGTCACCGCTGTGTACATCGCGCTCGCCGCCGCTGTGCGAAACGTCACGCATGGCACGGATTCGGCAACGGTAGAGGTTCGGAGCCGAGACCACCGAGTACGTGGGCGTTCACACGGCAAGTCCCCAGTCCGCTCTCAGAAACGGCATGCTTAATGGGAGGTGACCTGGGGGCTCTACTGATGAGGGATGCCATGACCGTGCAACCACATTCGCCGAATCGGTCCGCCGCGGCCGGATCCGGTTCATCGCGTTCACGCACCATCCGGGCCGCGGCCGCCGCGGCAGTGGCACTGGCCGCCACCCTGGGCCTGGTGGCCTGCGGGCCGTCGACGCTGCCTGGCAATCCGATCGCGCACTCGCCGGGTGGCGTCACCCAGAGCCAGCCGATCGACTTCACCACGCCCCCGGCCGATCTCGACTCCGCCGTGCAGGGCGTGGTGCCGGGCATCGTGGACGTGAACACCGAGCTCGGACTGCAGAACGGTGAGGGCGCGGGCACCGGGATCGTGCTCAGCTCGGACGGCTACGTGCTCACCAACAACCACGTGGTCGAGGGCGCGACCAAGATCTCGGTCACCGATCTGGGCAATGGCCGGACCTACGGCGCCACCGTGGTCGGCTTCGACCGCAGTGAGGACATGGCGGTCATCAAACTGACCGGCGCGTCCGGTCTGCAGACCGCGCCGCTCGGGGATTCGGACAAGGTGGCGGTCGGCGACACGGTGGCCGGCGTCGGCAATGCGGGTGGACGCGGCACGCCCACCGCGGCCGCGGGCAAGGTGACCGCCCTGGACCGGGCCATCACCGCCAGCGACGACTCCACCGGCAGCTCCGAGCAGTTGACCGGGCTCATCCAGGTCGCCGCCAATATCGAACCCGGGGATTCGGGCGGCCCGCTGGTCGACGCGGCCGGACAGGTCATCGGCATGGACACCGCCGCCTCCAAGGGCTTCCGTTTCAGCATCGGCGGCGGCGAGGGCTTCGCCATCCCGATCAACAAGGCGCTGTCGGTGGCCAAGCAGATCGAGGCCGGCCAGGCCTCGGATCGGGTGCACATCGGCGACACCGCGTTCATCGGCGTCTCGGTCAGCTCGGTCTCCGGCGGCGCGGAGATCCGGGGCGTGGTCCAGGGCGGCCCGGCGGACCAGCTCGGTCTCGAGGCCCGCGACATCATCACCGGCGTCGACGACCACGCGGTCACCTCGGCCAACGACCTCACCTCGACCATGGATCACCACCACCCGGGCGACACCGTCACCCTGAAGTGGACCGACCAGACCGGCCAGTCCCAGTCGGCGCAGGTCCAGTTGGGTAAGGGCCCGATCGGCTAGCGAGTAGCGGGGCGAAGAGGCGAGGGGCGCATCCCTCGCCTCTTTCTCTGCGCGCGGTGTCTCTCATCTGCGCGGTGTGAGGAATTGCATCCCTGCCGGGAGCGGCCGGAATGGCAGACTGACATTCGTCAGAACAACCCGGGGACCCGGTCATGGGCCTCGAGGAACGACGAAAGGGACGATGATGTCCGTATCCGATGCGGAAACCCCTGTGTACGGGTCTGCGGCACCGAAGACTCCCACGCGGCGGAAGACGCGAGTGCAGCACCTGCAGCAGATGAAGCAGGCCGGTGAGCGCTGGTCCATGCTCACCGCATACGACTATTCCACCGCCCGGCTCTTCGAAGAGGCCGGGATTCCGGTCCTGCTGGTCGGCGATTCGGCCGCCAATGTGGTGTACGGCTATGACACCACGGTCGCGATCACCGTCGACGAGCTCATCCCGCTGGTGCGTGGCGTGGTGCGCGGTGCGCCGCACGCGCTGGTGGTGGCGGATCTGCCGTTCGGCAGCTACGAGTCCTCCCCCGAGCAGGCCCTGGCCACGGCGGTCCGCTTCATGAAGGAGGGCGGCGCGCACGCGGTGAAGCTGGAGGGCGGTGAGCGGGTGGCCGACACCATCCACAAGCTGACCGCCGCCGGTATTCCGGTGATGGCGCACATCGGGTTCACCCCGCAGAGCGTCAACACCCTCGGCGGGTTCCGGGTGCAGGGTCGCGGTGACGGGGCCGAGCAGCTCGTCGCCGACGCCATCGCGGTGCAGGAGGCCGGGGCCTTCTCGGTGGTCATGGAGATGGTGCCCGCCGAGCTGGCCGGGCAGGTCACCCGCAAGCTGACCATTCCGACCGTCGGCATCGGCGCCGGCGCGGAATGCGATGCGCAGGTGCTGGTCTGGCAGGACATGGTCGGCTACACCGGCGGCAAGACCGCCAAGTTCGTCAAGCAGTTCGCGGATGTGGGCGGTCAATTGCGTACCGCCGCAGCCACTTACGCCGACGAGGTGCGGCGCGGCGTGTTCCCGGGTCCGGAGCACAGCTACTGAGCCGCCCTGCCGCGCAGTGATCGAGGACGCCCCCGCGAGGACCGCGGGGGCGTTCTTTCATAGCAGTCGGCTATTGGAATCTATTCGCCGCCGATCATCTCGGTCCACTGCGAACTTTTGGTGGCAGACTCGGAAGCCAACGAGCTGGATCGACCAAAGGGAAGTTCATGGATCGTGGAACGAGTCGCTGGATTCGGCGGGCGCCACTACTGGTCGCGGCGGTGGCCACCGTCGCATTGACCGCGGCCTGCGGGGGCAACTCCTCGACCGGCTCGACGCAGCCGCAGGGCTCCTCCTCGTCGTTGTCCTCGACGCCGGGCAAGCCGACCACCACGGGCGGACCGACCACGTCGGCGGGCAGTGGCTCGGGGCTGACCGTCTCCGACGAGGCGGCCAAGCAGCTGTGCGACCTGATCCGGCCGCAGCTGTCGGACTGGCGGGTGCAGACCCCGACCATGGACAAGATCTCGCTGAACGCGACCGTGATCCAGTGGGCGACCCAGAACGGCTTCCTGCTGCAGTTGCCGAGCAATCGGGGCCTGGTCGACCAGGTCACCACCAAGGCCTGTCCGGATGTGCGCGATCAGGCCCTCTCCGCGATCGAGATCCCGGATCTGGCCTCGGGCCTGGCGGCCGGCTGATGCGAACCCTCTACCCGCCGATCGAGCCCTATGAGCAGGGCATGCTGGACGTCGGCGACGGCCAGCGGCTCTACTACGAGGTGAGCGGGAATCCGGACGGCAAGCCGGCGGTCTTCCTGCACGGCGGCCCCGGCGGCGGCACGTCGCCGTATCACCGGCAGTTCTTCGATCCCGAGGCGTACCGCATCGTCCTGTTCGATCAGCGGGGTTGCGGCCGGTCCACGCCGCACATCGCGGACGGGGCGAGTCTCGAGCACAACACCACCGGGCATCTGGTCGCCGATATCGAAAGGCTGCGAACGCATCTCGGCGTCGAGCAGTGGCTGGTGTTCGGCGGTTCCTGGGGTTCGACGCTGGCGCTGAGCTATGCGCAGGCCCATCCGGAGCGGGTCACCGAACTGGTGCTGCGCGGGATATTCCTGTTGCGGCGCAAGGAAATCGATTGGTACTACAATGGCTCCGCGGGGTACGTGTACCCCGATGAGTGGGAGAAGTTCCTGGCGCCGGTGCCGGAAGCCGAACGCGGGCAGGATCTGATCGAGGTCTACCACCGCCTGCTGCACTCCCCCGATGCCGCCCTTGCCACCGACGCGGCCGTCGCGTGGTCCACCTGGGAGGGTGCCACGAGTTCCCTGCTGCCCCAACCGGAACGGGTCGCCGAAACCGCCGACCCGCGCTTCGCGCTGGCCTTCGCGCGCATCGAGAACCACTATTTCGTCAATCACGGCTTCCTCGACGAGGGGCAGCTGCTGCGCGACATCGGGCGCATCGCCCATATTCCCGGCGTCATCGTGCAGGGCCGCCACGACGTGGTGTGCCCGGCCACCAGCGCCTGGGATCTCCATCGGGCCTGGCCCGGTTCGGAATTGCACCTGGTGCCCGACGCCGGCCACGCCGCTCTCGAACCCGGCATCACCCACCATCTGGTGGAGGCCACGGACAAGTACAGGACGTAGATGAGTACCACAGCCGGTCCCGCATTGGTCGACGCCGTAGCCGCCGATGTGGACCGGCTGTGTACCGCCGAACCCGATGTGCGCCAGGACCTTCCGGATTCCGTGCACAAGATGCGGGTCGCCACCCGGCGACTGCGCAGCGTCCTCAAGTCCTACCGCCGGGTGCTGCGGCGCAAGCCGGTCGGCGAGATCACCGACGAATTGCGCTGGCTGGCCGGACTGCTCGGGGTGGCGCGCGACGCCGAGGTGCGGGCCGAACGGTTCGCCACGCTGCTCGGCGACACCGGGGTGCCGTTCGACGAGCAGACCGTGCCGCTGGGTGAGAAATCCGCTCCCCGAAAGGATTTCGGGCAGCGACTGGTCGACGAGGAGCGCCGGTTCTACGCCGCGGCGCACCGGGCGGCGGTCGACGCCTTCGACGGCAGCCGCTACCGCAGCCTGGTGAAGCGCCTGCACCGGCTGATCGCCGACCCGCCGCTGCGCGCCTCGCACGCCGACGAGCCGGCCCAACCGGTCTTCGCCGGCGTGCTGCGCCACGACTTCCGGGCACTACGCCGCCTGGTGCGCACGGAGCCCGGCCTGTCCGGGGAGGAACGCGTCGAGCGGCTACACGATATCCGCAAGGCCGCCAAGCGATTGCGCTATTCGGCCGAGGCCGCCACCGAGGTGCTCGGCAAGCCCGCCGAGGAGCTCGGCAGGAAGGCCAAACACCTGCAGGGTGTGCTCGGCGATCACCGGGACGCCGTGGAGGCCCTGGAGACCCTGCGCACCCACGCCTCCGAGGCCGGCGAGTCCGGCTACCAGCGGCTCTGCGATGCCGAGGAGGCGGCGGCCGCCAAGGCGCTCGAGGAGTATCCCGACGCGATCGAGTTCCTGCGCGAACAGCCGCTCGGTTGACCAGCGCCCGGCGGGCTAGTTGATGCGCATGCTCGCCGGGTCACCGTGGCCCCAGCCCGCGGGGTGCGCCCCCTCGACCGCGGACACCGTTTCACCGTGGTGATGCCCGTTCGAGTCGTGCGGGTGCCCGGTCGAGTCGTGGTGGTCCCGGTGCGCGGCGTGCGGCATGATGCGGTCGATCCAGGCCAGCAGTACCGCCGAAACCACGAATGCCAGATGGATGAGCACCGGCCACAGGTAGCGCGCACTGTGCGCGCCCGGGTCGGTGTCGGTGGTGATGGAGATGAACGTCTTCAGCAGGTGGATCGAGGAGATGCCGACGATGGACATGGCCAGCTTCACCTTCAGCACATTGGCGTTCACCTGTGCCAGCCACTCCGGCTGATCGGGATGCCCGTCGATGCGCAGGCGCGATACGAAGGTCTCGTAGCCGCCGACGATCACCATGATCAGCAGGTTGGAGATCATGACCACGTCGATCAGCCCGAGCACCGACAGCATGATGCTGGTCTCGACATTGCCGTCGGCGAACAGCCCGTGCACCAGATCCCACAGCTCGCGCAGGAACTGCCACACGTACGCGGCCTGCGCCACGATCAGACCCAGGTACAGGGGTAGCTGCAGCCAGCGGCTGAGGAAGATGAAATAGCCCAGACTGCGCTGCTGGGCGGCCTCGGGGGAATTCGCGTTCGGGTATGGAAAAGCCATGGGACTCAATACAGCACGTGCGAAATCAAGCACCGATCAGTAATCGATCACGGCCGCGGGCGCTGCTCGGGAATTGATGTCTTCCTGATCGATCGTTGATGTGCGCGCCGATAGGTTCGCCGCGTGCAACACGGAATTCAGCAGAAACGCCGCGGCCCGCTGTGGCTGGTCGCGACCGCGGCGGCGCTCATCGTGGGCCTGGTGCTCGCGCTGTCCACCTACGAGGTGGGCCGGACCCGGGCGGAGGCCTCGCATCCCTTCGGCAATACGGCGGTCAGGGATCGGGTGGACCTGGGTATCTGGGTCGCCAAGATCGACCCGGTCACCCAGACCACCACCGTCGAGGTACTGGCCACCCCGCGGGGCGCGCTGGCGGACAAGAACGGCAATTTCGCCGCCGACACCCTCATCTACACCTCGGCGCTCAAGGCCGATCCGATCAAAATCAAAGCGGGCGAACCGATCTCCGCGGCCGAGGTGAGGGTCGTGGTGGAGGGCACGCTCACCGACTACCCGTTCGACGCCTATGACGCGGTGCTGGCCTTCGATGTGTTCAGCGGCGACCGGCGCCTGCCCACCGCCGCTACCGTGGCCAGCGGGGACACGCTGTTCGCGGTGAGCGAGCAACCGGAATCCGGCGCCGACAACGGCATCGATCTCGGCTTGCACGCCGCCCGGTCCGTCCCGTCGCTGACCTTCGCCCTGTTCATCATGATCCTCATGCTGGGTCTGGCCCTGGCCGCTGCCATCGCCTGCTATTACGTCCTGGCCGGTAAGCGCGGTCTGATGTTCCCGGCCGTATCCATGATGGGCGCACTGCTTTTCGCGCTGGTGCCATTGCGCAATGCGGTGCCGGGCGGCGCACCGATCGGGTCGATCATCGATTTCACATCGTTCTTCATCGCGGAGGGCATTATCTCGGCGGCCCTGGTGGGCACCGTGATCGTCGGCTACCGCGTCGAAATGGCGAAGGAACGCGAGGAAAAGGCGGCCACGCAGCATCCGACCGATCAATTCCGAATGCTCACGCCGCAGCGGTGATTCACCATTCGGCGAGCGAACCGTCCCTGCGGTGCCAGATCGGATTGCGCCAGCGGTGCCCGGTCGCGGCGGCGCGGGCGACGGCACGCTCATCGATGCGGAGGCCGAGGCCGGGTTCGCGCGGCAGGCCGACGTAGCCGTCGCGGTAGTCGAAAACCGTTGGGTCGATCAGATAGTCGAGCAGGTCGGAACCCGTGTTGTAGTGGATGCCCAGGCTCTGCTCCTGAATGAGCAGATTCGGGGTGGCGAAGCCGACCTGCAGGCAGGCGGCCAGGGCGATCGGACCGAGCGGGCAGTGCGGGGCCAGGGCGACATCGCGGGCCTCCGCGAGTGCGGCGATGCGGCGGACCTCGGAGATGCCGCCCGCGTGGGACAGGTCCGGCTGCACCACGGCCACACCGCGATCCAGCACCGGGAGGAAGTCCCACCGCGAATACAGCCGCTCGCCGGTGGCGATGGGAATGGCTGTGCCGCTGGTGATCTCGCCGAGCCGGCCACCGGCCTCCGGCACCAGCGGCTCCTCGACGAAGAACGGCAGGTACGGCTCCAGCAGGGGCAGCACGCGCCGTGCCATGGCGACGGACAGGCGGCCGTGGAAGTCGACGGCGATATCGAAGTCGTCGCCGGTCGCCTCCCGCACGGCGGCCACCCGGTCGACGATGTCGAGGGTCGCGCGGGGCGTGTCGATCGGCTCCAGTTCGGCCGAGGCGTTCATCTTGATCGCGGTGAAGCCCTGGGCCTTTCGCTCCAGCGCGGTGGCCGCGACATCGGCGGGGCGATCGCCGCCGATCCAGCTGTAGACGCGAATCCGGTCGCGCACCGCACCGCCGAGCAGCTGCCACACCGGTACGCCGAGCGCCTTGCCGGTGATGTCCCACAGGGCCTGGTCGATGCCCGCGACCGCGCTCGACAGGATGGGTCCGCCGCGGTAGAAGCCGCCCTTGGTGAGGGTCTGCCAATGTGCCTCGATGCTCATCGGGTCCTTGCCGACGAGGTAGTCGGACAGTTCTTCGACGGCGGCGGCCACGGTGTGGGCGCGGCCCTCGATCACGGGCTCGCCCCAGCCGGTGACGCCTTCGTCGGTGTCGATGCGCAGGAAGCACCAGCGCGGCGCGACCAGGTAGGTGGTGAGTGCGGTGATCTTCACCGGGATTCCTTTCGCACACTCCAGCCACCGTCGACGACCAGGTTCGCGCCGGTGATGAAGGAGGCGTCGTCGGAGGCGAGGAAGGCGACCGCGGCCGCCACCTCCTCCGGCGCGCCCAGCCGGTCCAGCACCGTTGCCCGAGCGGATAATTCGCGCCCCTCGGCGTCCACGTCGTCCCACACGGGCGTCAGGATGGGTCCGGGCAGCACGGCATTCACCCGCACCCGGTCCTGCCCGTACTCGACCGCCAGCTGCCGCACCAGGGCGGTCAGCCCGCCCTTGGCCGCGGCATAGACCGGATACCCCGGCAGCCCGAACTGGGCATGCACGCTGGACACCGCGACCACGTTGCCGCGCTGGGCACGCAGGTCGTCGATGAACGCCCGCACGCCCAGGAACAGCGGCGTCAGATTGACCGCGAGCCCGTCGTCCCACTGCCGCCTGCTCAATTCGTGCGCCGGCACGATCGCCTGCCGAGACGCATTGCTGCACAGGAAATCCAGGGGCCCGAACCGATCGTTCACCCGCGCCCGCAACGCATCCCACGACTCCTCGAGCGTCACATCGCACCACTGGAATTCGGCCTGCGCCCCCATCGCCCGGATCTTCTCCGCCACCTCACGCCCACCGACCCGATCGATATCCGCGACGACGACCGCCGCCCCCTCGGCGGCCAGCCGCCGCGCCGTGGCCGCCCCGATCCCCGAGGCCGCCCCGGTGACGACCGCGACCCGGTCCGTCAGACGACACATGCTCTTCCCCTTCATCCTCATCGCTGAACATCGGCCCCATCGAGCAGCCCGAGCTCGTCCCGATAGGGCAGCCCCGCCCAATCCCCCGGCACCGAGACCGCGAACGCGCCGCAGATGGACGCCAATCGCAAACGCTCCGAGACAGATCCGCCGTCCAGCAGCCCGGCCAGATACCCGGCGACGAACGCGTCCCCGGCACCGATGGGATCGACCGCGGTCACCGGCACCGCGCCCTCGCGCAGAAACGCCCCGCCGGCCCAGGCCGCCGCCCCGTCGGCCCCGAGCTTGAACACGATCTCCGAAGGGCCTTGGGCCGCAAGCAATTCGGCCGCTGACACCAGGTCCCCGGCCGCCACGTCCGGGCCCGGCTGGGCGGTGGTTCGTGCACCCACCGGCGCGTTCGAGCGTCCACCCCGCAGGAGCAGGGCCGCCTCGTCCAGTCCAGCGAAGAGGATGTCGGCCCGCGATACCAGCTCGGCCAGCTCCGTGGCGGCCCGGGCGGGCGTCCACAGCGCACGGCGATAGTTGACATCCAGGGACACCGGCACGCCCGCATCGATCGCGATGTCGACGGCCGAATCCACCGCGGCACGCGCCGAATCACTGAGGGCGGGAGTGATTCCCGTGATGTGCAGGACGCCCGCAGCGGCGATCCGGGCGGTGTCGGCCTCGTCCACCGACAAGCGGGAACCCGCCAGCCCGCGCCGGTAGTAGGTGACCCGGGTCCGGTCGGCCGTGCGGCGTTCGCGCAGCATCAGCGCGGTGGGTAGTTCCGGATCGATGCGGCAGTGTGACACGTCGACCTGCTCGGCCCGCAACCGTTCCAGGATCATCCGGCCCATCGTGTCCGAGCCGACGCTGCCGATCCAGGCGCTGTCGTGCCCCAGCCGCCGCACGCCGATGGCGACGGTGGCCTCCGCCCCGGCGAACTCCAGCCGCATGGCCGCGCCGGGGGCCAGCGGACCGGGGTCGGTCGCCGCCACCACGCCGAGCGCCTCCCCGAGCGTTACCAGTCCGCCCCTCATGACAGCTGGTCCCGGACGAGGAGCACGCGCTCCCGCAGCGCGTCGAGATCGCCACCGGCACAAGCGTCCCCGATGAGCGGCGATCCGATCCCCAGTGCCGCGGCCCCCGCATCCAGATAGGCGCGGACCGCACCGAGCCCGATCCCACCGGTGGGCACCAGCGGGATATCGGGCAACGGCGCACGAACAGCTTTGATGTATCCCGGTCCGCCGACGGCGGCCGGAAACACCTTGACCATGGCGCTTCCCGCCGTCCAGGCCCGATGAATCTCGGTGGGCGTGAACGCACCCGAGACCACCGGCACACCGAGCCGGCGCCCCTCGACGATCACTTCCTCGATCACCGCCGGGGTGATCAGGTACGCAGCCCCCGCCTCGACCGCGAGCGCCGCATCCTTTGCGGTGAGCACGGTGCCGACTCCGATCGGATGCGCCAATCCCGCGCATTCGCGGACGGCATCCAACGCCCTCGCGGTCGTCAGCGTGAATTCGACCGCGGTGACTCCGGATTCATGCAGAACAGCGGTCACCTCCACGAACCTGTCAGCGCTGGGCGCGCGCAGAATCGCGATGACCGGAATTTCCGGCCGCAACGGGTCGGCGAATGCCGGATCCGCCGCTGCGCCGGCCGGCGAGGTCCGCGGTGTGTCATCGGCCATCGGCGGAGACCAGCCTCTCGTCTGCGAACGGCGTCGACGGCAGGCCGATCACTCCGGGGACACAGGCGAACAGCCGGCCCGCGCCGGGTTCTCGTGCGGCTCCGCCCTCGGCCGCGGTGGTTATCACCAGAACGTCCAGGTTGGGTCCGGCGAAGGCGCAGCTCGAGACTTGCGAGGGGCCGACATCGACTGTGGTGTGGAGGTTGCCGGAGGGGTCGAAGGCGCGGACTTGGCCTGCGCCCCAAACCGCGACCCAGACGTGACCCTCGGCGTCGACGGTCAGGCCGTCCGGCTCGCCGTCATCGAAGTGCGCGAATGGCCTTCCGGCACCGAGTGTTCCGGTGTCGGGGTCGTAGTCGAAGGCGTCCACGCGGCGGGTGGGGCTGTCGGCGTGGTAGAGGGTGCGGCCGTCAGGGCTCCACCCGAGACCGTTGGAAATGGTGATGCCCGTGCGGAGAGTGGTGAGGGTGCCGGCGGGGTCGAGGCGGTAGAGGGCGGCGCTGTCCGGCACGCCGTCTTCGGACATCGTGCCCGCGAGCAGTGTGCCGCGCGGGTCGACCTTGGCGTCGTTCAGGCGACGGCGCACTCCGTCGTCCGGGAGCGGCAGGGTGACGACCGGGCTGAGTGGCCGGGCGAATGTTCCGCCCGGAGACTTCTCGGACGAGCGCTCAGCGGCGACAGGACCGTCGACGCGGAAGATGGTGTCTCCCATCGTCGCCAGCAGTCCGCCGGAGGCGCACGGCAGTACCGCGCTGACCGGCGGGTCGAGGCTGATGGTCGCCCGGGGGGCGAGGTCCGGGGTGCTACCGGTCAGGGTGGCGCGGTGGATGTGGCCGCCGCGGATGTCCACCCACAGCAGTTCCCCGGTGCGCGGGTCCCAGACGGGCCCTTCGCACAGGCGGCCGGGCGGGGGTGCGCACACGTGTGCCCTGAGAGTTCTCATGGTGAGCTCCGGCCCGCTATGTCGGCAGTCCGACGGCGCGTTCGCCACTGCGCCGCTGTTGGATCACCACGGCCGCGACCAGCAGCGAGCCCTGGGCGACGTTCTGCCAGAACGTATTGACGCCCACCACGTTCAGGCCGTTGTCCAGCGCGCCGAGCAGGATGACCGCGAGCAGCGTGCCGCCGACCGTGCCCTTGCCGCCCTTGAGGGCACAGCCGCCCAGCGCCGCCGCGGTGATCGCCTTGAGTTCGAGGCCCTCGCTACCGGAGACCGGCTGGCCGGATCCGGTGCGGGCGGTCAGGATGATGCCCGCGATGGCCGCGACCACGCCCGCCAGCATGTACACCGCGATCAGGTACTTGTTGATGTTGATGCCGGAAAGTCGTGCGGCCGTGTCGTTTCCGCCGATGGCATAGATATTGCGTCCGATGTCGGTGTATTTCAGCAGCACGTGCACGCCCAGCGCGACCAGGCCGAGGACGATCACCGGCACCGGCAGCCCGAGGATCTTGCCGCGTGCCAGGAAGATGAACACATCGTTGTCGAGGACGAAGCCCTGCGCCTTGCCGCCCGAGATCAACTGGGCCAGACCCTTGTACGCGGCCAGCGTGGCCAACGTCGCGATGACGGGGTTGACCCGGCCGTAGACGATGATGATGCCGTTCGCCAGGCCCAGCACCAGTCCGGCACCGATCGCGGCCAGCATCCCGGCGAAGGCGTTGCTCCCTGCCGAGGTGAAGGCCATGGCGCTGACGACCGAGGCGACACCCGCCTGCGAGCCGACCGAGATGTCCAGGGCGCCGCAGATGATCACCACGGTCTGCACGACGGCGAGCAGCCCGAAAACCGTGACCGCGTCACCGATTCCGGCGATATTGCGCGGATCCAGGTAGCCGTCGTTGAGCCAGGCGAAGATCGCCACGACCACGACCAGCGCGCCGATCAGGCTGAGATTGCCGGTGCCGATGAAGCGGATCACCCGGCGCGGGGTGAGTGCGGTCAAACCACCGAGGTAGCGGGCGAATACGGGTGTCGGCACGGAAACCGCTGTCTCCGTATCCATGTCGATTCGTTGGTCGGTCATGATTTCCTAAGGTCGCTGCGCGGTCAGGTCGTCAGCCATGGCGAGGGCGAGGATCGCCTCCTCGCTGGCGTCGGCGCGGTCCAGTTCGCCGGTGACGCGGCCCTGCTGCATGACGACGATGCGGTCGGCGAGGCCGAGGACTTCGGGGAGCTCCGAGGAGATGACCAGCACCGCCACACCGGATTCGGCCAGTTCCTCGATGATGTGGTAGATCTCGATCTTCGCGCCCACGTCGACGCCGCGCGTGGGTTCGTCCAGGATGAGCACGCTGGGTTTGCGGGCCAGCCAGCGCGCCAGCACCACCTTCTGCTGATTGCCGCCGGAGAGCTTGCGCACCTCCTGCTCGATCGAGGGCGTCCGCACCCGCAGCGACTCGACATACCGGAGCGCCAGTGCGCGTTCCGCACCGCGGCGCACGAAACGCCAGTGCCGCAGGCGATCCAGCATGGCGAGCGAAATATTGTCGCGCACACCGCGATGCAGCAGCAGCGCCTGCGCCTTGCGTTCCTCGGGCGCGTATCCCATTCCGGCCCTGACCGCGTCGCGCGGCTGGCGCAGCCGCAACCGGGTGCCATCGATCCGCACCTCCCCGGACCGGATCGGCAGGTCCCCGGCCAACGCGCCCGCCAGCTCGGAACGACCCGCGCCGACCAGCCCGGCCAGCGCCACCACCTCACCCGCGCGCACCCGCAGGCTCACGTCACGCACATCGTCGGTGGTCACGTGGTCCACCTCGAGCAGCACCCGCCCGAGTTCGGAATGCTTGCGCGCGAACACCGTCGACAGATCGCGGCCGACCATCATCCGCACGATCTCCTGATCGTCGGTGCCGGCGGTATCGCGCACGCCGACCAGCGCGCCGTCCCGTAGTACGGCCACCCGGTCGGCCAGCTGGAAGATCTCCCGCATGCGGTGGGATACGTAGATCACCGCGAGGCCGCGGTCGCGCAGGCGGCCGATCAGCGCGAACAGTGATTCGGTCTCGTGATCCGACAACGAGGAGGTCGGCTCGTCGAAGGCGATGACCTTGGCGTCGGTGGTCAGTGCCCGCATGATCTCCACCAACTGCCGTTGCGCCGCAGTCAGTTTCGAGCCGAGGGTGTCCGGATCCAGATCCCGGTCGAAGCCGAGCCGGGCGAGATCGGCGCGCACGCGGGCCCGCAGTGCCGCGCGATCCAGCAGTCGGCCCGCGCGGCGCGGCAGCGCGCCGAGATAGACGTTCTCGGCGACCGAGACGTGCGGCACGATCTCCGGTTCCTGGCCGATCACCCGGATGCCCGCGGCGCGCGCTGCCGCAGGACTCGCCAATTCCAGTGGCGCACCGTCGAGTTCGAGGGTGCCGCTGTCGGGACGATGGTCACCGCCGAGGATCTTGATGAGCGTGGATTTCCCCGCGCCGTTCTCCCCCATCAACGCGGTCACCATTCCGGCGGGGAAGTCCAGGCTCACCTCGCGCAGCGCGGGCACGCCCGCGAAGCCCTTGGTGAGCCCGGAGACCCGCAGTCCCGTCAGCTGCACGTGACGCCTGCCTGTTGCCAGTTGGTGGCGTCCACCATCTTGGTCGGGGCAAATGCCTCGGCGGGCATGGACTTTCCGTTCTTCAGGTAGTCGTACATGGTCTGCACGGCCAGCGCGCCGACGTCCTTGCCATTGATGAACAGGGCCGCCTTGAAACCGGTGGGCTTGCCGCCGCGCCATTCCTTGCAGGCCAGATACGCGCCGAGGCCGACGCCGAGCACATTGTCGGCGGAGTAGCCGGCGTTCTGGATGGCCGCGACACCGCCGCTGACGTTCTCGTCGTTGCAGCCCATGACGATCCAGTTCTTGACCGAGCGATTGCCCGCGACGGTGGCGGAGATCTTGTTCTGCGCGTCCGACGGGGTGTTGTCGGTGCCGACCTCGATCACCTTGACGTCGGCGCCCGAAGCGTCCTTGAAGGCCTTCTGATTCGCCTTCACCCGATCGGTGCAGACCGTCACGTCCTGCTTCCAGGCGTCGACGATCGCGGTGTCCTCCGCCTTCCAGCCCGCCTTCTTGAAGTCCTCGCCCGCGCGGGTGCCGACCTCGGTTCCCATTTGCGTGCCACTGAATCCGACGCGCGGCACCAGATTGTCCTTGGTGCAGGAGGCTGGATCCGGGCCATTGGTGCAGACCTGGTCGTCGGAGGTGAGCAGGGCGACGCCACCCGACTTGGCCAGCTGCGCGACCTGCGGGCCGACCGAGGGATCCGGGACGACCACGATGACGCCATTGGCCTTCTGGTTCACCGCGTTCTGCACCTCGGTGACCGCCTTGTTGGCGTCATTGCCGAGGTTCACCACCTTCAGGTCGACGCCGAGCTCCTTGGCCTTGGCCTTGGCGCCATCGGCCTCGCCGATGAAGTATTCCTGGTCGCCTTGCTTCTGGGCGTAGACGAGGTTGATCGTGCCCGAAGTGTGCTGCGGGCCTGCGTCGTTCGAGCCGGAATCCTTGCCCGACGAGCAGGCGGTCGCGGCCAGGGCCAATGCGGCTCCGCAGACCAGCGCGCTGGTCCATCGGCGTCGGTGGGTCCAGGACATGAGCACTCCTAGGTGATCTGCCACACAGTAGGCATCGGTAGTGATGCCGGTTACAGTAGGACTTCGGATAACTGTTGTAAATACTGTTGGCGGAAGTAGTCTCGCGCACAGCTCGGGTATCTTCGACGGGCAGCAGCGAAAGGAGCGGGCGAGGCCGTGTACCAGTTGACCGCGCGGGATATCAGGCGCCGCAACAGGTTCTGCGTACTGCAGGCGGTGTACGCCGCAGCGGGGCACACCAGCCGGCAGGAGATCGCACGAGCCACCGGGCTGTCGTTCGCGACGATCGGCAACCTGATCGCCGAACTGCTCGAGGTGGGGGTGCTCGCCGAACTCGGCTACGAGGCAGCGGGAATCGGCCGGCCGCGCGCCCAGCTCGCCATCAATCCCGACCGCGGCAGGCTGATCGGCGTCGATATCGCCGAAACCGGCATCCACGTGGACGTTTTCGACCTCGCGATGTCGGTGCTGCGGTCGAGCGAGATCCCCGTCGATCCCGCCGCGACCACGCCGGAGGACATCGTGGAGCTCATCGTGCAGGGCATCGACGAGGTCATCGCCGGCGATGCCGACACGGTGCTCGGCATCGGCCTGAGCGTGCCCGGCCTGGTCGAACCCGAGACCGGGAAGTCGGTGTTCTCACCGTACTGGCACTGGCACGACGTCCCCCTCAAAACCCTGCTCGAGCAGCGGCTACCGTATCCCCTCTACCTGGACAATCCGCTCAAGGCCAGTACCGCGGCGCAACTCTGGTTCGGCGCCGGCCGCGATGTCGACGACCTCATCGTCGTCACCCTCCGGGCGGGCGTCGGCATCGGCGTCGTCATCGACGGCATGCTCTACCGCGGCGTCACCAACAGCGCCGGCGAATGGGGCCACACCAACCTGGTCCTCGACGGCCGGTCCTGCACCTGCGGCCGCAACGGCTGTGTCGAAGCCTATGTGAGCGCCCCCGGAATCGCCGCGACCCTGCGCGAAATCGATTCCGCGAGCGACCTTCTCACCGACAATGCCGCCTCCACCGTCGCGGCCGTGGCCACAGCCGCCGCCCGCGGCGACGAAACCGCCCACGCCGTCATCGAAAAGACCGGCCACTACCTGGGCGTGGCCATAGCCAACCTGGTCAACCTCTTCAACCCCCGCCGCATGGTCTTCGGCGACCTGGTCGCCCGCCACCTCGGCACCCCGCTACTGGAAGCAACCCGCCGCGCCGCCGCCCACCACGCCATGTCCGACCCCTTCGCGGCAGTAACCCTCGAACTCGACACCCTCCCCCACAACCCCTCCAGCCTCGGCGCAGCAACCTTCGCCCTCGAGGGATTCCTGGCCGACCGAGAAACTTTCACCTCCATAGCCACCCGCCGAGCCCGCCGCACCGACACCCCACCCCTGACCCCGGCCTGACCGCGGCCACACCCCGCCGTTGGTTACCCGCCTCATGCCTCAGGTCGAGGCACGGTCAGAGTCGGTCGATCTCGGTGAGATCGATGTCGATCTCGAACGGCACGGTCAGCTGAAGCCGATCGTGATGAATTCCGGTGAGCGCGTAGGTACTTGTGGCCGGATCGAGCTCATAGACGTACACCACCGGGCGTCCGTCGACGTTTTCGACGCGCCAGAAGTGCGATATCCCCGCTCTGGCATACAGCTGAGGCTTGCGCTCTCGATCTCGTGTTCGCGATTCCGGCGAGACGATTTCGACGACCAGCACCACATCGTCGGCCTGGTATCCGGTGAGGCCGTGATCGCCGTCGCGATCTGCGTGTACCACGATCACGTCCGGCTCAGGGCGTTGGTCTCGGTCCAGGGTCACGGTCATCTCACCTCGGACCCGCATATCAGCTGGGACGTACCGGCGCAGCCCTGCGTCGAGGAGGATATTCGCCAAGCGGTGGAACTTCGCTTGCGGGCTTACGAAGACGAGACTCCCGTCGATCAGCTCGGTGTGCGGCGGCAGGTCGGGCAAGCGGTCCAGATCCTCAGCGACGAACCCGCCCGGCGGCGGGCGCAACCACTGCGGGAACGGTTCGACGGTCATGTGTTCGAGTATGGCATCGAAGGCGCTGGTCCGGCGGGGTAGCCGAACATGACCGTGCGGGTCGTGGGGTCGGCCTCGGCGAGTCGCACTCGTACCGTCCCGCCTTCCGGGGGTGTGCCGGTGCACTTGGCGAGGACGGGTGGGTCGGCGATGAAGATTTCGGCGGGGCGGGTGGCGTTGGCTTCGCGGAGGACCACGGCGTCGAAGTCGGTGCCGAGGCGGGGGGACAGGACGGTGGCCTCGGTGAGGTCTACGCAGGCGCGTTCGACCTTGCCGGCCATGGCGTCGGTGCGGCGCATGGCGTCGGCGACGGCGGTGAGGTCGTCGCGGACCCAGTGCGGGACTTCGGTTTTCGCGCAGTGGGCCAGGCAGATCTCGGTGGCGTAGCGGTCGCCCAGGCGGCGCAGGGGGGCGGTCACGTGGGCATAGGGTGCGCCGATCGCACTGTGCTGCAAGGCTTCCGGGGCCTGGCCGTTCAGGATGGTGTAGGTCGCGCCGCGTAGCAGGCCGGTGGCCTCGGACATGAGCACCAGGGCGGCGGGAGTATTGCAGTCCAGCGTGGCCAGCATGCGGCCCGCGGACTCGTTCCGCGGCCAGGACACCCCGACCGCGGCGGCGGTGTGGCGCATCGACTCGATGGCGGCCGGGGCGGGCGGTGGCATGGTGCGCAGCAAACCCACGTGCTCGGGGTTGCCGGACCCGTTCGATTTATAGCCATCGAGCATGATTCGGGCCGCGCACATACCGGCCAGCAGGGAGACCTGTTCGTTCCAATCGTCGACGGCGGTGCGCGGTTCGACGGCGAGCTGCCAATGGTCGATTCCGGTTTGCTCGCCGTCGCGCACCACGGTCTGCGAGGGCAGCCGCAGGGTGATCGCGCCGCGCTCGAGTCCGGCATCGATGCGCAGGCGGCCGAACACCGGCAGCGCCGCGAGGGACGGGTGCAGGCGGCCGGCATCGGCGTCGGCCTGCACACCCCGATAGTCGAGGCGGACGCGGGAGCGCACCAGGGCGCGCGTCACCGTGTAGCGCACGGGCACGGCGCGCGCGTCGCATTCGATGGTCCACAGCGCGACCGGGCGGTCCACGCCGGGCAGCAGGCTGGCACGGCCCTCGGACAGCACCGGCGGGTGCAGCGGGACGGTGCCGTCGGGAAAGTAGAAGGTCTGGCCGCGGGCCAGGGATACGCGGGCCAGTTGCCCGCCGGGAACGACCATCGCGGCCACATCGGCGATGGCGTAGTAGAGCAGGAATCCGCCGGCCGGGGTGCGCTCCAGATACAGCGCCTGATCCAGATCCATGGCGCCGGGGGGATCAATGGTGACCAGCGGAATCTCCCGCCGATCGGCCCGGGCGCCCGCGAACGCGTCCACCGCGTCGCGGGCCTCGGAGACGGCCCCGGACGGGTAGTCCGAGGCCAATCCGAACTCAGCTCGGACGACGCCGAAGTCCACCGGCGCCGACACGATCCGCTGATGCAGTTCCACTGCGGAGACTGTCCCTACTGCAGGGCCAGCATGGTGCCGTTCAGCTCGTTGAACGGACCGTACACGGTGAACACCACGCGACCATCCGGGTACTGGGACGACATCGCGGCCGCCGAGTCCAGAGCCTCCCCGAAGGACGCGGCCGAGGGATGCGGCAGGCCCGCGATCGCCTGCCCGATGTGGGTCTGCGCCACCCACACCGTGTCCGCGGGGGTGAGATCGACCTGCACCCCACCCGGCAGCGGGGTCACGGTGGCCGCCGAGGCGGAACCGGCACCCAGCACAGCGGTAGCGGCGGCAGCGAGAAGCGCACCGACTGCCAGTTTGCGAGCAATTCGCATGTAGACGAGACCTGCTTTCCGACGTTTGTTGAGCCCTTCGCCCCGTTGCGGACCGCAACGGAACTTTCCAACGCGCAACACTTTATGACGTCGATCACGTTCGGTGCCAGTTCGGAGCAGATAACCCCGCTCGACACGCCGAGCCGCGCCGCTACACGCCGTGTGGCGCGTCGCAATTGTCATCCAACCCGTCGGTCCGTGCACGCGAACGGGAGAGCGGCGTCGCTCACGCCGCTCTCCCGCCGGCCATTTCCCCGCCCGTGGTCGCGGGGTCTACTTTCCGCGCAGCCCGTCCGGGAACTTGGCGCTGAAGAGTTTGAATGCGTATGCGATACCGAACAGCACCACGATGGCCGCCGGCTGAATCAGACCCGACATGATTGTTTCCTCACCTCTTGCCGCCGGACGCGCTCGGACCCGGTGCCCGCGCTACGCCGACTCCTCACCGCGACCGGGGCCCCCGGCCGCGTTCGTCTTCGCCTGCGTACCGGGCTGTTCCAGCGCCGCCAGGGCCTCCCGGATGCCGGGCTGGGCGAGCGCCGCCATCAGCTCGCCGAGGGCGGCGGGCTCCAGGGCCGACGGCTCGGCGGCCGGTTGCTCGGCCGCCGCTTCCGATCCGGCTGCCGGGGCGGGCGGGTGCCCGCTGCGTTCCAGGAAGCGCAGCAGTTCCACCGGGAACGGCAGCACCAGGGTCGAATTCTTCTCCGCCGCAACCTGAACCACGGTTTCGAGGAAGCGCAATTGCAGAGCGGCCGGGGCGTGGGCCATATTGGCCGCGGCCGCCGCCAGCTTCTCCGACGCCTGCAACTCGCCCTGGGCGGAGATGATGCGGGCGCGGCGTTCGCGTTCGGCCTCGGCCTGGCGAGACATGGAGCGCTTCAAGGCATCCGGCAGCGCGACGTCCTTGATCTCGACGCGATCGATGTGCACGCCCCAGTTGATGGCCGGGCTGTCGATCATGAGCTCCAGGCCCTTGTTGAGCTGTTCGCGATTGGACAGCAGATCATCCAGTTCGCTCTTGCCGATGATGGAGCGCAGCGAGGTCTGCGCCACCTGCGCGACCGCGAACAGATAATCCTGCACCTCGATCAGCGCGCGCATGGGATCGATGACCCGGAAGTAGACGACCGCATCCACGCGGACGGTCACATTGTCACGCGTGATCCCCTCCTGCGCGGGCACCGGCATGGTGATCACCTGCATGGAGACCTTCTGCATCTTGTCCACGCCCGGAATCAGCAGCCGCATTCCCGGCTCCCGCACCGCTCGCACCCGCCCCAGCCGGAATACCACCCCTTTTTCGTACTGCGTAACCACTCGCACCCCGGCCGCGAGTCCGATACCGGCGATCACTGCAAAGGCGGCGAGCCATCCCATCAACAGATACAGAACATCCATTGTTCGCTCCGCGAAACTATTTCCGCTCCATCGGAAATCCCGATGGCGTGCCTCCATCATGGCACCGGAGGATCGCCCCCGCGACGCAAAAACTCGCCACATGAGCCACCCGAGGTTCGCGGCCCGGCTCGATTCTGGACTGCGGCTGGAATAGACCTCCGCCGTGGAGCGGGGGAGCGCAGCGGAGGAGCGGAGGAGGGAAGAATCGAGCTTCCGGCTCCATAGACCTGCGCCTTGGCCGCGAACCCGCCGGAGCGGAGGCCGAAAATACGGGCGGACGAGTCGGTCTGTAAGCCGGATCCTGTCCCCGGTGGTTACCCACCGGGTGGCGACCATCCATCTGGACACACCGTTGCCGGGTGCCTCGAGCGGTCCACCCGCAGGCTCGGGCGAGCAGCCCTCGAACACCTGCGCAGCCGCACTCTCGCGAGTGCGGCCTTCGACCTTGCTCCGGGCGGGGTTTACCTAGCCGCGCCGGTCACCCGGCGCGCTGGTGCGCTCTTACCGCACCGTTTCACCCTTACCGGCGGTGCACTTCTCGCGAAGTGCGGCCCACCGGCGGTCTGTTTTCTGTGGCACTGTCCCGCGGGTTGCCCCGGGTTGCCGTTAACAACCGCCCTGCTCTCCGGAGTCCGGACTTTCCTCGGCGAGGGGCGGCGGCACATGCGTGCCCGTTCCCTTCGCCGCGGCCGCCCGACCGACTCGTCCGCGGCCACCAGGGTACGGTAGGGCCCCATGGAGCGTGTGGAGGTGGGGTTCCCTTCGGGTGGCGAGCAGTGCGCCGCATGGCTGTATCTCCCGGATGGACCGCCCAAGCCGCGCCCGCTGGTGGTCATGGGTCACGGGCTGGGGGCGGACCGGGAAATGGGATTGGACCGGTATGCCCGGCGGTTCGCGTCGGCGGGAATCGCGGCCCTGGCCTTCGACTATCGGCATTTCGGGGCCAGCGGCGGTGAGCCCCGGCAGATGATCAATATCGCCCGGCAGCGCGCGGACTGGCATGCGGCAATCGCCTTCGCGCGCACCGTCCGGGGGATCGACGCCACGCGAATCGCACTGTGGGGCAGTTCATTCGGTGGCGGGCACGTGCTGGCGGTCGCGCCCGACGATCACTACATCGCGGCCGTGGTGGCGCAGTGCCCGTTCACCAGCGGCCGGTCGTCGGCACTGGCGAAGGGGCCGATCAGCCTGATCAAGACCGGCACGCTGGCGGTCACGGATCAGGTTGTGGGACCGATCATCCGGCGCCCCATCAATGCCCGGCTGGCGGGCAAGAAGCATTCCGCGGCGCTGATGAGCGCCGCCGACGTGCCGGCCGGTTTCGGCCGCCTGGCCGAGGAGAGCGGGCAGTACCGGCCGAAGGTGGCGGCCCGCGTCGCCCTGTCGACGCTGTTCGACAATCCCACCCGGCACGTCAAGGACATCAAAGCGCCGGTGCTGTACGCGATCTGCGACAACGACTCGGTGGCCCCGGCCGGCCCGACGCTCAAGGCCGCGGAGCGCACCAAGCACGCCACCGTGAAGCGTTACCCCATCGGGCATTTCGAGATCTACTTCGACGACTGGTTCGAGAAGGCCGTCTACGACCAGACCGAGTTCCTGATGGCCACGCTGCGTCCCTGAACCCCGGTGGGGCCCAGGGGTTCAGAGGTACGAGGTGTCGTTGACCAGGCGCACCGAGGAGCCGCCGTCCGGATAGAACTCGGCGATGGACAGCGACGCCAGATCCAGGTGCAGCCGGTACAGCAGCGAAGGCCCCACCCCGAGCGCCAGCTGCAGCAGCGTCTTGATCGGCGTGACATGGCTGACCACCAGCACATTCGCGCCCGGATACAGCGCCACCAGATCCCGCCGCACCCCCTCGACCCGCTCCCGCACCTGGTCGAAGCTCTCGCCGCCGGGCGCCGGAATCGACGGATCCCCCAGCCAGCGGCCGTGCAGCTCCGGATCCCGCTCGCGGGCCTCCGGGAAGGTCATCCCTTCCCACGCACCGAAATCCGTCTCGGTCAATCCGTCCAGCACCCGCACCGGCAGTCCGAGCGCCCGGCCCGCCGCCTCGGCGGTCTCCTTGGCCCGCCCCAGCGGGGAGCACACGATCGCCTCGATCCCGCCCTTGCGCGACAGCATGGCCGCCGCGTTGGCCGCCTGCTCCTGCCCGAGCTCGGTCAGCGGCGGATTCCCCCGCCCCGAATACCGCCGCTGCACAGAGAGTTCCGTCTGTCCGTGCCGGAGCAGCAGCAGCCGCGTCGGCCGTCCCACGGCACCGGTCCATCCAGGCGAGTGCGCGGTGCTCCCCGCGGCAGACCCACCGGTTTCCGGTACTTCGACGACACCGCCCGCGACCGCCGCGGCGATTTCCCCTACCGCCGAACCGCTGTCGACCGCCGCGGGACCGGCGGCCCGATCGTTCGCCAGCGCGGTGCGGACTTCGGCGACCGTATCGGCGTCGTCCATGGCCTCATTGGCCAGGCGGTCGGCGTACGAGTTCTCCTTGCGCGGAATCCAGGTGAAGCTCACCCGATCGAACCCGGCGACCAGCCGCTGCGCCCGATCGGCCAGCGGAATCATGGCCTCGTGCTTGACCTTCCACCGCCCGGACATCTGCTCCACGACCAGCTTGGAGTCCATCCGCACGGAAACCTCACGTGCACCGAGTTCGGCCGCGGCTTCCAAACCCGCTATCAGCCCGCGATATTCGGCGACATTGTTGGTGGTGACCCCGAGGAACTCCTTGCGCTCGGCCAGCACCCGCACCCGCTCGGCATCCCACACCACCGCGCCGTAACCGGCAGGCCCGGGATTCCCGCGCGAACCGCCGTCAGCCTCGACGATCACCAAGTCCACCAACGCTTCTCACCCTTCATGTCGTCCGTCATCCCGCACGCGGCGTGCTACCCGCGGCCACTCGTCCACGGCGGGCCGGCCGAGCTCATCACATCAGGACAGTGGAACGCCCTCGAGGCATTCCGGCACGGCCGCGCGCGGCGATCAGCGGCGCGCGGCGGGTTGTCACAGGCCGGACTGCTTGGTGCGCACCAGGATCGCGCCGCATTCGGGGCAGCGCACCACCACGTCGGGGGCGGTCTGGGAGATGCGGGAGATCTCGCCGCGGTCGAGTTCGATGCGGCAGGCGCCGCAGCGGCGGGCCTGGAGCAGGGCGGCACCGACGCCGTAGCTGGTGCGCTGCTTGTCGTAGGTGCTGAGCAGCTCGGCGGGGAAGGAGTTGGCGAGGGCTGCGCGATCGGAGTCGCAGCGCTGCTGGGCGACGTCCAGGTCGGCGACCGCGTCGTCGCGGCGGCGCTCGGCGTCGATCAGATCGGCCTCGGCCTGGTCCAGGTTGGCGCCGGCGTGGTCGTGGTCGGCGGCGGCGGCCTCGCGGCGCTCCATCACCTCGATGAGGTCGTCCTCGAGGACCGTGCGGCGGCGTTCCAGGCTGCCCAGTTCGTGTTGCAGTTCGGAGAGCTGCTTGGCCCCGACCGACCCGGCGGTGAGCATGCCGCGGTCGCGGTCCTCGCGCTTGCGGACGGCCTCGATCTCGCCCTCCAGCTTGCGGATGTCGCGGTCCAGGTCGTCGATGAGGATCTCGACCTTCACCGCCGCGTCCTTGCGGGTGGTGCGTTCCCCTTCCAGCCGCGCCACTTCCTGCTGCTCGGGCAGCACCTTGCGGCGATGCTCGATCCGTGTCAGCTCGGCATCGACAGCGGCGAGGTCGAGCAGCTTGGCCTGGATCGATGGTTCGGCATTCAACGCGAAGGTCTCCTGGACGCTATGGACGAGTAAGACTCCCACCGTACCGTGTCCAATTTGCCCTACGCTTCGCTCCGGGCTGGTTCGCGGCCCCGAAGTCTCGATTCTTCCCTCCTCCGCTCCTCCGCTTCGCTCCCTTGCTCCAAGGCGGAGGTCTATTCCAGCCGCGGTCCAGAATCGAGACGGCCGCGAACCCAAAAGTGCCTGCTCAGCAGCCGGCCGCGCCGAGGGTCCACGGGTCGGTGCGCAGCGTCGAGACGCGGGTCTCGAGGCTCGACAGTGCGGCGCGCACCACACCTTCCGCCTGCGCGCACCAGGGGAACTCGGTGGCCCAGTGGGCGGCGTCGATCAGGGCCGGGCCGCCCGCGCGCAGGTGCTCGTCGGCCGGGTGGTGGCGCAGGTCGGAGGTCACGTAGGCATCGACGCCGAGGCGAGAAACCTTGCCCAGGAACGAATCTCCCGCGCCGCCGCACACCGCGACGGTACGGATGACGCGGTCCGGGTCCCCCGCGGCGCGCACCCCCCAGGTGGTGGCGGGCAGGCCGGCGCGGACGCGAGCGGTGAACTCGCGCAGGGTTTCCGGGGCGGGCAGCTCGCCGACGCGGCCGATGCCCAGGCCGGAGGGCAGCGCGGCGCGCTCGGTCACGTGATAGAAGGGTTCCTCGTACGGATGCGCGGCCCGGAGGGCGGCCAGCATGGCGGCGCGCCGGGATGGCGGGGCGACCACCTCGAGGCGGTCCTCGGTGACCTCGTGCAGCTCACCGACCGCACCCACGGCCGGATTCGCGCCGTCGAGGGGCCGGAACTGTCCGGTGCCCGAGACCGTCCACGCCGCATCCGAGTAGGTCCCGCTGCTGCCCGCGCCCGCGGCGAACAGGGCGTCGAGCACTTCGTCGCGATGCGTGACGGGCACCGCCACCACCCACTTGTCCAGAGCGGTCCAGGGTTTCGGATCCAGCGGACCGGTCACGGTCAGCCCGATGGCGTGTGCCAGCGCGTCCGAGACCCCCGGATCGGCGGAGTCGGCATTGGTGTGGGCGGTGAACAGCGCGCATCCGGAACGGATCAGCCGGTGCAGCAGCCCGCCTTTCGGTGTATTGGCCGCGACGGTGTCCACGCCGCGCAGCAGCAGCGGATGGTGCACGACCAGCGCCTGCGCGCCCCATTCGATCGCCTCGTCCACGACCGCGCCGGTGGCGTCGACCGCGAACAGCACGCGCGACACCGGCTCGTCCGGATCACCGGCCACCAGCCCCACCGAATCCCAGGATTCGGCCAGCCCGGGCGGGTACGCCGCATCCAGCGCCGCCATGAGATCCGCCAGCCGCACCGTCGTCACCACAACCGAACCTCCTGTTCGCTCACCAGCCTGCGCCTCACTCACGAACGCACTGCGTCTCAACTCACAAGCCCACGTCGCGAATGGCCGCGACCAGCCGATCCACCTCGGCGGCGGGCCGCACCGCGACTCGCAGGAAAACCGTTTCCAGCCCCGGGAACGTATCACCACGGCGCACCGCGATTCCCTTGTCCGCGAGCTTCTTTCGCAACAATTCCGCATCCGGCACCCGGAGCAGCAGGAACGGCCCGTGCGCGGGCTCGTGCACCTCGACGCCGAGTTCCCGCAACCGTGGAATCATGGCGGCCCGATCGGCCGCGACGGTCCCGGCCCGGCGCTGCGCCTCCGCCACCGCGGCCGGTTCGCTCACCGCCGCAATGGCTTCCAGTTGCAGAGTGCCCAGCGGCCAGTGCGGGCGCCCGTGATTCAGCCGCGCCAGCACCGGCGGCGCACCGAGCACATAGCCGCAGCGCAGCCCGGCCAGCGCCCAGGTCTTGGTGAGGCTCCGGAATACGAGCACATCCGGACGGCTCTCTCCGGCAAGCGATTCCGGCTCCCCCGGCACCGCGTCGGCGAATGCCTCGTCCACCACCACGATGCGGCCCGGCCGCCGCAGCGCGCGGATACTGTCCGCCGGATGCAGCACCGAGGTCGGATTGGTGGGATTGCCCACCACCACCAGATCCGCGTCCTCCGGCACCACGGCGCCGTCGAGCGTGTACGGCGGCGCGAGCATCACCCGCGCGACCGATACCCCCGCCTCCCGCAGCGCCAGCTCCGGTTCGGTGAACGAGGGATGGATCACCGCCGCCAGCCGCGACCCCAGCCGTGGCAGCATGGCGAACCCTTCGGCCACCCCCGCCAGCAGCAGCACCTCGTCGATCGCCCGCCCGTGCCGGGCGGCCACCGCCGCGCGCGCTGCCCGCTCGTCCGCCGCGCCCGGATACCGCCCGAGCTCTCCCAGCCGTCCCGCCAGCCGCTCACGCAACCATTCCGGCGGCGCGCTCCCCTGGACGTTCACCGCGAAATCGACCATGCCGGGCCGCGCATCCACGTCCCCGTGGTGCCGCAGCCTGGCATGGTCGAAATCGGGAAACTCCGTGTCGTCCGGCACAGCCGTCCACCCTACGTGGCCGCCTCCCACGCCCACCGGACAGAATGGCTGTCGTGGGCGAGCTGCATGTGACCTTCATCTGCACCGGCAATATCTGCCGGTCCCCGATGGCCGAGAAGATTTTCGCCGTGCACCTGGAACGTGCGGGGCTGGCGGATCGGGTGCGGGTGAGCAGTGCCGGGACCGGCAGCTGGCATGTCGGGGACGAAGCCGACTACCGGACGAATCGGGAGCTGGAGGCGCACGGGTATCCGACCGGGCATCGGGCCGCGCTGATCGGGCCGGATCATCGGGCGGCCGATCTGCTGGTAGCGCTCGACACCGGGCACGAGCGGGAGCTGGCCCGGCTGGGGGTGCCGTCGGATCAGCGGCGGCTGCTGCGGAGTTTCGATCCGCACGCGGACGGGCGATCGGTGCCGGATCCGTACTACGGCGACCAGTCCGATTTCGCGCTGGTGCGCGAACAGATCGAGGCGGCGGTGCCGGGTCTGCTGGACTGGGTGCGCGAACAGCTGGGGGAGGTCGCATGAGCTCGGTGACCTCGCTGCTGCGGCGCTTCACCTTCCTGCTGCGGCCCAGCTGGCTGATTCTCGCCGTGGTGGTCGCCGGTTTCGCCTACCTGTGCTTCACCGTGCTGGCCCCCTGGCAGCTGGGCAAGAACACCCGCACCTCCGAACGCAACGACCGCATCGCGAATTCGGTGCACGCCGACCCGGTCGACATCACCGGCATGCTGTCGGGCAGCGGCAAGAACACCGAGTGGCGGCGGGTCACCGCGAACGGCGTCTACGTGCCGGATTCGACCGTGCTGGTCCGGCTGCGCCACCTCGACGGCCAGCCCGCCTACACGGTGCTGGCCGCCTTCCGCCTCGGCGACGGGCGCACCCTGCTGGTGGACCGCGGCCAGGTGGCAGCGGCCGCGGGCGGCACTCATCCGCCGATCGTCGCCGCCCCGCCCACCGGCACCCAGCAACTGGCGGCCCGCATCCGCGCCTCCGAGGGCGTGATCGAGAAGAAGCCCCCGACCACCGAAGACGGCTACCGCCAGGTCTATACGACCGACACCCAGCAGGAAGCCACGGTCCTCGGCATCCCCCTGACCCCCATCCCCACCGACGGCCTGGGCGGCTACCTCCAGCTCGAGTCCGGCCAGCCCGGCGCCTTCACCCCCGACCCGCTCCCCCAGCTGGACTCGGGCCCCTACCTCTCCTACGGCCTGCAGTGGCTGGCCTTCGGCGTCATGGCTCCCCTCGGCCTCGGCTACTTCGTCTGGGCCGAGATCCGCGCCCGCCGCCGCGAAAAGTTCGAAGCCTCAGCCCAGCCGACCACCACCGGCGTGGCAGCCGCCGGCTCACCGGGCGACGCCGACCAGCCCGATAGCACCGCCGCGCCCGCCCCCACAACAGCGACGAAACCCAACGACCCGGCCCCCGAGCCGAAACCCACGACAAATGAAGCTCGCCTCGCCGACCGCTACGGCGGCACGCGCCGGTAGACCTGGGCTGCACCGTCGCGGCGCATTCCGCATGCGCACAGCCTCGGTCCGCGCCGGGGGCGACGAAGGCTGAAAGACACCCGGGTGTGCACTTCTCATCGTCCGGATATGCGACCTGGCCGCGCAGCATCGGACAGCAGCTCGGCCGTTCTCCGCGCCGCGGCTGAAGTCGGCCGGGCCTGTCGCCTCCGCTAACCTCGCCGGGTGCGAACGGGAATTGCCACTGCGGCGGGACTGCTGCTCGGGTTCGGGTTGGACCGGGCGCTGGGGGATCCGCGGCGCGGGCATCCGGTGGCCGGATTCGGTTCGGCCGCAACGAAGGTGGAATGGCTCACCTATCGGAACAGCCGCGTGGCGGGGGTTGTGCACGAGATCGTGCTGGTAGGTGCGGTTTCGGGGCTGGGGATCGGATTACGGCGGGCCGTCGCCGGACGGGCGCTCGGTGAGGCGGTGCTCACGGCTGCCGCGACCTGGACGGTGCTGGGCGGGACGAGCTTGGCACGGACCGGGCGGGCGATGGCGGATCGGCTCGAATCCGGCGATATCGACGGGGCGCGAGCACTGCTGCCGTCGCTGTGCGGGCGGGATCCCGAGGTGCTCGACGCGGACGGGCTGGCCCGGGCGGCGCTCGAATCCATTGCGGAGAACACCTCCGATGCGACTGTGGCGCCGCTGTTCTGGGGCGCGGTGGCGGGTGTTCCCGGCTTGCTGGCGTATCGGGCGATCAACACCCTCGACGCCATGGTCGGCTACCGCAATGACCGCTACCGCAACTTCGGCTGGGCTGCCGCCCGCACGGACGATGTCGCGAATCTCGCGCCCGCCCGCGTCAGCGGTCTCGTCACCACCGCGCTGGCTCCGGTCATCGGCGGTCGCCCGGCCGATGCGTGGCGGGCATGGCGGCGCGATGCGGCCAAGCATCCGAGCCCGAATGCCGGTGTGGCGGAGGCGTCCATGGCGGGCGCGCTGGGCGTAACCCTCGGCGGCCGCACCGAATATCGGCACGGCACCGAGCTGCGGCCGACGCTCGGTGACGGTCCGATCCCCCGGGTGCGTGATCTGCGCCGGGCGGTGCGGCTCTCGGAAGCGGTGCAGGTGGCCACCGTGGTCGCCGCCGCGTCGGCCGCCTACCTGTGGCGACGCTGATCAGGCCGCGCGAATTCACGAACCGTCCGGTCGTCTTCGCTAGATTTTCCGGAAGGAATGTCACAGTCCGCCGACCTGTTTCGTCGGTGCTGTGGACGGTTCGCCCCACCGGGGCGGACATGAGTGAAGGGCGAGGGTGCGATGAGTGACGGACGGCCGGACGGGCCCGATCAGGTCGAGCTGGCGCGACGGTTCGAGGAGCACCGGGGCTATCTGCGGCGGGTCGCGTACAGCACGCTCGGCAGTCTCAGCGACGCCGACGATGTGGTGCAGGAGGCGTGGCTGCGGCTGGTGCGCTACTACGAGACCAGTCCCGAGGGCGCGGATATCGAAAACCTGCGCGCCTGGCTGACCACCGTCACCGGCCGCCTGGCCCTCGACCACCTGGGTTCGGCGCGATCGCGGCGCGAACAGTATGTGGGCGAATGGCTTCCGGAGCCGGAGATCACCACCTGGGACGATCCGGCCGACCGCATCTCGCAGGACGAGCGCGTCACCACCGCCCTGCTGGTGGTGCTGGAATCCCTCTCCCCCGCCGAGCGGACCGCCTTCGTCCTGCAGGACGTCTTCGGCATGTCCGGCCCCGAGGTCGCCGAGGTGGTCGGCCGCACCCCCGCCGCCGTGCGCCAATTGGCCTCGCGCGCCCGCAAACACGTGGAGGACGGCACGCCCCGCTTCCCCGCCAGCGCGGACGAGCACGAGAAGGTGGTCTCGGCGTTCGCGGTGGCCTGGCGTTCCGGTGATCTGAGCGCCCTGCTCGGCGTGCTGGATTCCGATGTCACCTTCACCTCCGACGGCGGCGGCAAGGTGCAGGCCTTCCTGCACCCCATGCACGGCGCGGAGAAGGTCGCCAAGACGCTGCTCGGCTTCCTCGATGTCGCATCGAAGGTCGGTGGCGCGTGGGGCCGTTCGGTACTGGTCAACGGCCGCCCGGGCCTGGTGGTGTTCGACGGCAAGTACACCGGCGTCTTCGCGTTCACCATCGACGACGGCCGGATCACCAAGATCGACGTGGTCCGCAACCCGGACAAGCTGCACGGCATCCCGGCCGAAGGCGCGGAGCCCGATTGGCCGCTCGGCGGCACCGCCGGAGACAGCGACGCCTGAGCCGCGGAAACCGCGGGCCCGCAACCGGATTCATCCGGCGGCGGGCCCGTCGTCGTCCGTCAGGACGCGACCCGCGTCACCGGCCCGAGCCCGTGCGCGGCGGCCACCTCCGGCGAGTAGAGCCGGCCGGCGTCGGCCGTGAGCCCCTGGGCCAGGCCGGGATCGGTGGCGCAGGCGCCGGACCAGCCGAGATTCGCGATGGCGCCGACATACGGCAGCGTGACATTGGTGAGCGCCACGGTCGAGCTGTGCGGAACCGCGCCCGGCATATTGGTCACGCAGTAGAACAGTGAATCCGCCACCTGGAACGTCGGTTTCGCGTGCGTGGTGGGATGCGAGCTCTGGAAGCACCCACCCTGATCGATGGCGATATCGACCAGCACCGAGCCCGGGCGCATGTGGGCGACCAGGCTGTCGGGCACCAGTTTCGGAGCCCGCGCGCCCGGCACCAGCACCGAGCCGATCACCAGGTCCGCCGCCAGCACCGCCTTCTCGAGCTCGGCCGCGTTGGAGCCGATCGTGGTGACCCGCCCGCCGAACCGGGCGTCGAGTTCCCGCAGTCGCGCGATATTGGTGTCCAGCACGGTGACTCGCGCCCCCATGCCGACCGCGACGACCGCCGCATTGCCACCGGCCACCCCGCCCCCGAGGACCGTCACGTCCGCCGGCGACACCCCCGGCACTCCGCCGAGCAGCAGGCCCGCCCCGCCCTGCGGCGACATCAGGTGATAGGCCCCGACCTGGCTGGCGAGCTTGCCCGCCACCTCGCTCATGGGCGCGAGCAGCGGCAGCGACCCGTCGGCGGCCCGGACGGTCTCGTAGGCGATGGCGGTGATGCCGGAGCGCAGGATCGCGTCCGTGCAGTCCCGCGAAGCGGCGAGGTGCAGGAAGGTGAACAGCACCTGCCCCTCCCGCATGCGCGAATATTCCTCGGCGATGGGCTCTTTCACCTTGAGCACCAGTTCCGCCCCGCCCCAGACCTCGTCCGGGCCCGGCAGCACCCGCGCGCCCGCCGCGATGTAGTCGGCGTCGCCGAATCCGGACCCCACCCCGGCCCCGGCCTCGACCAGCGCCTCGTGCCCGTGCCGCACCAGTTCCCCGGCGCCGGCCGGGGTGAGGGCGACGCGATACTCCTGCTCCTTGACCTCCCGCGGTACCCCGATTCTCATACCGCCATCGTTCACCCGCTGGAGCCGCGCCGCCATGAGCGCCACGGCCCGATTTCAGGAGGCGATCGCGGCGACGGTCAAGACCTCGCCGGGGGTCGGAATGCGCAGCCGGTCCGCGCGGCCGGCGAGGGTGAAGCGGTGGGTCAGGTAGTCGAGGTGTTCGGAGAAGTGCGCCCAGCCCTCGGCGTGGACCGGCACGATCACCGCGTCACCCAGCGCCTCCGAGGCGTGGACCGCGGTGCGGCCGTTGAGGGTCAGGTCGTGATCGCCGAAGCGGTCGGTATTGGCCGCGCCGACATTGAGGATGGCGATATCGATGCGCCCGAAGCGTTCCGCGATCCGGCGCACGTAGTCGACCGAGGCGTTGTCCCCGGAGACGTAGACGGTCGGCAGCCCGTCGGCCTGCAGCACGAACCCGGTGACCACTCCGGTGAACGGCTCGCAACCCTCGGGTCCGTGCAGTGCGGGCACCGCGGTGACGGTGACCGCGCCAATCTGCACCGACTCCCACTCTGCCAGTCCGCGAACACCTTCCATGCGCCCGGCGGCGTCCGGCGTGGACAGCACCGTCTCGACCCCCGCCACGAATTCCCGCCCGGACTGGTCGAGATTGTCCGCGTGCTGATCGTGCGAGAGCAGCACCACATCGACCGGCCCGATCTCGGCGGCGGGCACAGCCGGCCCGCTCAGCTTGTAGAGCGTGACGCCGCCCGGGTACTCACCCGGCTCGTCGAAGGTGGGGTCGGTCAGCCAGATCAGGTCGCCATAGCCGAATCGCACTGTGGGGCCGCCGATGTGGAGGAGCTCGAGGGTGGAGGTGGCCGCTGCGGTGTCGATCGTGTTCGTCATGCCGACGAGTCTCGTCGCGGACCGTGGGTCGCGACAGTGGCCCGAAGGCCGCGGATCGATAAAATCGGGCCATGACTGAAGCCGACGCCGCCGAGTCCGACGCCGTGCACACGGTGGCCATCGTGGTGTACGACGGGATCAGCCCGTTCCACCTGGCGGTGCCGACCCTGGTGTTCGGCCGCATCGGCGCGGGCGGTCCCGCCGGCAGCCCCTACCGCGTGGTGGTGTGCGCCGAACGCCCCGGAACCATCTCCACCCCAGCGGGTTTCGATATCGTCGTCGCCCACGGCCTGGAGGCGACCGAGACCGCCGACACCCTGGTCATCCCCAGCTGGGAGCGCGGTCTCCCACTGCCCGAACCCATCCGGGACGCCCTGCACCGGGCCCACGCCCGCGGCGCCCGCATTGTCGGCCTGTGCCTGGGCGCGTGGGCGGTGGCGGCGAGCGGCCTGGCCGACGGCCGGGAGATCACCACGCACTGGTCGGCGGCGGTCGAGCTGGCCCGCGCGTATCCGGCGGTCCGGGTGCGCGCGGACACCCTGTGGTCCGACGACGGCGACCTCATCACCTCCGCCGGCACCGCCGCGGCCCTCGACTGCTGTCTGCACCTGGTGCGCACCGACCACGGCAGCCGGGTCGCCGCCGAGCTGGCCCGCCGGCTGGTGCTGGCCCCGCACCGCAGCGGCTCACAGGCCCAGTACATCCCCGTCGCCGTGCCCGAGGCGGCCGACCAGGACACGATCGAGCACGCGATGGTCTGGGCCAGAACACATCTCGACCAGCCGGTGGATCTGGACGGCTGGGCCCGGACCGCCCTCATGTCGCGGCGCACGTTCACCCGCCGCTTCCGTGATCGCACCGGCACCAGTCCGCAGCAGTGGCTGCTGCAGCAGCGCGTGGACCATGCCCGGCTGCTGCTGGAATCCACCGACGACACCATGGACCGCATCGCCGCCGATTCCGGGCTGGGCACCGGCGTCAATCTCCGCCATCACTTCCACCGCCTGCTCGGCACCACGCCCGCGGCCCATCGGGCCCTCTTCCGCCGGGCTTGACCGAGCCGAGTCCGCTGGCGCGGCTCCCCGCGGCGGCCCGGCGCCCGGCGGGGGCTAAGTTCGGGGCTATGAGGATTCAGCTGGGTGAGCACGTGCCGCAGATCGACGAGAGCGCGTGGGTCGCGCCGAACGCCACCGTGGCCGGGCGGGTGCGGCTGGAAGCCGAAGTGAGCGTCTGGTATTCGGCGGTGCTGCGCGGTGACATGGATCAGATCACCGTCGGTGCGCGCAGCAATATTCAGGACGGCTGTGTGCTGCACGCCGATCCGGGCTTCCCGTGCACGGTGGGCGAGGGAGTCTCGGTGGGGCACAACGCGATTCTGCACGGCTGCACGGTCGGCGACGATGTGCTGATCGGCATGGGCGCCACGGTGCTGAACGGCGCGGTCATCGGGGCGGGCAGCCTGATCGCGGCCAACGCGCTGGTTCCCGAGGGCGCCCAGATTCCGCCGGGCTCGCTGGTGGCGGGGGTGCCGGGCAAGGTGCGCCGGGAGCTGAGCGAGGCCGAGCGTGATCACATTCGCCTGAATGCGACCGCCTACCTGCACAACACGGCCGTGCACCGCCAGGGTCAAGAGGCGTGACTGAAGGGGGCATGTGAGAATCCCCACACTGAACAAGTGACCATAAAGGCCGCTGTTAGCATCGTGCGATGCGTACCCGGCGGCCCGGGCTGTGCCGCCGCCAGCCGGGTGCGCGCTCGGGGCTAGCAGGAGGTTTCAACGGTGTCGTACGAGCACGACGGTATGCACCGACGGCGCATCAGCGTGGCCGATATCGCCGCGCAGCCAGGGGGAATCGAGGCGCTCCAGCGCCGGGTGCACGAACTGCGTTCCAATGGCATCGATTTCGCCGCCAATGCGATAGAGAGCGAAATGGCCGCGCTCGACGTCCGCTGATCGGGCGCGGTGTTCGCTGATCGGACGGGGTTGCGACCGCAACCCGCCGGCGATGCGATAATGCGGCTCGACCTGTGCGCCACTGCGCGCCTTGGCCGTTCACCGCAATGTCGCGGTCGCCAACCGATCGACTGGAGACTCGATGCCGTCCGTGCCCACCATCCTGCAACGCATCCTGGAGAAGCCGCGGGCCGAAGGCGAACAGCTGCTGGAGAGCGCGCTGTCGGCATTCCTCGACTTCGGGATCAAGCGAACCAGCATGGGGGAGATCGCGCGTCGCGCCGGCATCAGCCCGGCCACCCTGTACCGACGCTTCGAATCCAAGAACGATCTGGTCGAAGCGGTGGGCGTGCGCGAGGCGCAGCTGTTCATCGCCGAGATCGACAAACGCGTGCAGGAGGCCACGGCCACCGGCGAATCCGGGGACGATCAGCTGGTCGAGGTCTTCGTCGCGTTCATCACCCAGCTGGCGAGCAACAAACTGCTGCAACGGCTGCTGCGCACCGAGCCCGACACCATCCTGCCGCGCCTGACCACCGAGGCCGGGCCCATTCTCGCACTCGGCCGCACCTACCTGGCCGAGAAACTGCGCGTGCTGCAGGCCTCCGCCGACGTGCCCGCCTTCGATGCCGACCTGGTCGCGGAAGTGCTTGCCCGCCTGGGCCAGTCGCTGGTGCTGACCCCGGACGGCCTGATCCCGCTGACCGACGAGACGGCCGCACGCGAGTTCGCCCGCCGCACCGTGCTGCCCATGATCGGCGTACAGCCGGCCTGACCCGCCCCGGAAACGCACGCCGCGCACCATCGCCCGGTAGCCCGGATACGGCGAACCCCCTGCCCCGTACCCGGGTCAGGGGGTTCCGGCGGCCGTATCCGGCCGGCCGCCCGCTTCTCTGTTCCCGACTATCCTCGCGGGCCTAGATGTTTCCAGCGAACGCGCCGGCACTACCCGCCGCGCCCGCGGCGACCGCGCTGCCCGACATGAGACCGACGGCGGCAAGGATCAGAGCAACCATTTCATGACCTTTCGACTGTGTACTTCGAAGACGCATGGAAAGTTACTGCCGCTCAATACCCCTGGACGAGACCCGAACTCGAACTCTGGGCGGACTCCATGGCGATACCCAGCACCCTCACAGTTCACTATCCGGTTGCGGTGTGATACGCCGGGCGCGAACCCGCGGCGCGGCGACCGACCACTCGATACCGACGAGTCGTTATTCCAAATCGCCTGGCACACAATGGAACTCACGACTTCCAAATCGTTCACGGCAACTCTGTCACCGGCGTAGCATCGACGGTATTCGGGATTGGCAAAGGCCTTCCAGCCCTGAATGATTCGCGAATTCCCTGGACCGTTTGCACGGCGACGACTCGCGTCGGCCGAATTTCCACTCCGGGAGGTCTATCGCACGCTGCCCTCGAAAGTTGTTCGGAATACCGAGGATCGAAGGGATTTGTCATGTCGCAAGCTCACCCGGGTCAACTGCGCCTTTTGGCCCCGAACCAGGAATCCGATGTTCTCGCGGTCGTCGACGACCTGCTCACCGGCAATGCCACCGGAGTGCCCGAATACCTCGCCGAGGACATCGCGGCCGTGCGCAACCGGTGCGGCATCCGCCAGGTGCAGATTCCCGGTTCGGGCGGCGTCGAGCTCGACGCGCTCATCGCCTGGCCGCGCGCGGAGGGGCCGCATCCGCTCATCGTCCTGCCGGCGGGCCTCGACAAGACCGGCTGGAAGATGTACTCCGGCGCGGTCGTCCGACTGCTCTTGCGCGGTTACGCCGTGGTCGCCTACACCGAGCGCGGGCTGCCCGGATCCGGGGGCGAGCTGACCGTCGCCGGTCCCGAGGACGTGGCCGACGGATGCGCGGTTATCGAGTGGGCGTTGAACCATGATGAGCTGCGCGCCGATCGGGAGAAGGTCGGGATGGCGGGCATCTCCTACGGCTCGGGCATCAGCCAGCTGGTCGCCAACGCCCACCCGGCGGTCAAGGCCGTGGTCGCGCTGAGCACCTGGGCGGATCTGGGTAAGGCCCTCTACGACAACGGAACCCGGCACATCGTGGCCGCCGAAGCCCTCGCCGGTATCAGCGACCGCCCCAGCGAGGACTTGCAGAAAGTGCTCGAATCCTTCCGGGCCAATACCGATATCGACAAGGTGCTCGACTACGCCCGACCCCGCTCCCCCGCCGAGGCCGACCAGATCCGCCCGGTGCCAACGTTCTTCACCAGCTTCTGGCACGAGACCATCTTCCCGCAGAATCAGCTGATCGATTACTTCGACCGCTTCCCCGGGCCGAAGCGACTGGATCTGGCGATCGGCGACCATGGCGCGGTGGAGATTCCCGGCTTGTTGCTGGGCGTCTACACCCGGACCACCGAGGCGGCCTACGACTGGTTCGACCACTATCTGCTCGGCGTCGACAACGGCATCGACAGCGACGGGGTCGTGCACACCGAGACCATGTACAGCTTCACGATGACCTCGTCGAACGACCTGTCCGCGTGGTCGAATCCCGTGCGCCGCTACCACCTCGCCGCGCCCTCCGGCGCGTCCCCCGACGGCACCCTGGTCACGGATCAGCCGGCGACCATGAGCCAGAGCTTCCAGGCCGGAACCGAACAGGTCCGGGCAGCCACCGAACTGGTGATGGACGGCTTCCGCGAACGCCTGCTGATGCCCAACCGCCAGCCGCTGGCCGAGGTGGACCGCACGCGAGCGGCGGTCTGGCACACGCGGGTCTTCCTCCGGCCCCGCCACATCGCGGGTATCCCCGAGATCGCGCTGACCGTCACCCCGTCCAGCACGACGGCCACGCTGATCACGTATCTGTTCGACCACAACCCGGTGACCGGGGCGCTGCGGATCATCACCCATGCCGCGGCGACCATCGCCAACCGCGGCCCGGAGCAGACCAAGACCATCCGAGTTCCCCTGCAGGCCACCGACTATCGGGTCCCCGGCGGCCATCGGGTCGTACTGATCGTCGACACCAACGACCACTTCTACGGTGACGAGACCCAACCCGGCAGCGTCATCACCCTGTCCAGCGATCACGGGCCCTGCTACATCGATCTTCCGATGGTGCCCTGACCGGACCGACTCGCGGGCGGCCGGTGCATGGCAATAGCACGGCCGCACCGCGGTCACAATGCCCCGAACCAACACAAACGGGATATTCTGACCGACTCCTCGGCATCGCACCCATGTGGCAGCATCCGTAATCGGGTTGCTCGTCGATGACTGCGAGCGGGAACGGCGACGATCGGGTGTTGGGAAGGCGGGTCTTCGGTGTCCGGAGACGAGGAAAGCGGCTGGTTTGCTGAGGATATCGCGGTGCCGACCTTCGGCCAGGCGCTGCGGCGGCTGCGCGACGAACGCGGCTTCTCCCGCGAGCACCTGGCCTACACGGCGGGTGTGAGCGCCAGCTACATCACGGCCCTGGAGAAGGGCGAACGGGGAAACCCGACGCGATCGGTGGTCGATTCCCTGATGCGCTGCCTGAACCTGATGTCCCCGCTGACCCCCACCGACCGCCGGCATCTGCACGAACTGGCCGGGCTGCGCATACCCGAAACCGCCGACCCGGAGGAACTGCACGCCGCCATCACCCCGGATCAGCAGCGCGCCCTGGCCCTGTTGGAACCGGCCCTCGCCGCCTACCTGGACCCGTGCGGAAACGTCCTCGACTCCAACGACTCCTGGAACGCGGCCCTGCCCGGCCTCCGCGAGGAGGGCAATGTCTTCCGCTGGATGTTCGGCAACGAACAGGCGAAAGTCGTCGAGGTGGACTGGGAATCCGAAGCCCGCCAATACGTCCAATGGCTGCGCATGACGGTCGGCCGCGCCCCCGACGATCCCGTCTTCACCACCTTCGTCGCCGATCTGGCCCGCTTCCCCGACTTCCGCCGCTTCTGGTCCGAGGGCGGCGTCGACTTCACCCCACCCGTCCGCACCCAACGCCTCCGCGACCCCGACTCCGGCGAAATCCGCGAATACAGCGTCCAAGCCGGCCCGGTCCACAACGAAACGTACCCGGACCGGATAACCCTGTTGCTCTGCCTGCCACTCTGATTCGATTCGGGCCTCAACGCAGAAGCGGAGTTCGTGCCGATTCGGCACGAACTCCGCTCGTAGAACGTCTTGTCCTACCGGAAATTACGCGGGGACTTCGCTGCGGTCGCCGCTCCACAGCGTGTGGTACTTGCCTTCGGCGTCGATGCGCTCGTAGGTGTGGGCGCCGAAGAAGTCGCGCTGGCCCTGGGTCAACGCGGCCGGGAGACGCTCGGCGCGCAGGGCGTCGTAGTACGACAGCGAGGAGGCGAAGGCCGGGACCGGGATGCCGAGCTGCGTGGCGGTCACGACGACCCGACGCCAGCTGTCGACGGCGTTCTCGATGGCCTCACGGAAGTACGGGGCGAGGATCAGGCTCGGCAGGGCCGGGTCCGCCTCGTACGCCTCCTTGATGCGGTTGAGGAAGCGGGCGCGGATGATGCAGCCGCCGCGCCAGATGGTGGCCAGGTCACCGGGGTGCAGGTCCCAGTTGTATTCGGCGGAGCCGGCGGCGATCTGGTCGAAGCCCTGGGCGTAGGCGACGATCTTGGAGGCGTAGAGGGCCTGGCGGATGTCCTCGGTGAATTGGGCCACATCCGTGGGCTTTTCGCCGAGGGCGCCGGAGGAGAGGCCCTTGGCGGCGGCGCGCTGGGCGCGGGAGCCGGACAGGGCGCGGGCGAAGACGGCCTCGGCGATACCCGTCACCGGGATGCCCAGATCGAGGGCGGACTTGACGGTCCAGCGGCCGGTGCCCTTCTGCTCGGCGGCGTCCACGATCACGTCGACCAGCGGCTTGCCGGTCTTGGCATCGACCTGCTCGAGCACCTCGGCGGTGATCTCCACCAGGTAGCTCTCCAGCTCACCGGAGTTCCACTGGGTGAACACGTCCGCGATCTGCTTGGCGTCGAAGCCCAGCGCGTCCCGGAACAGGTTGTAGGCCTCGCCGATGAGCTGCATGTCGGCGTACTCGATGCCGTTGTGCACCATCTTCACGAAGTGGCCGGACCCGTCGGGGCCGATGTGGGTGCAGCAGGGGGTGCCGTCGACCTGCGCCGCAATGGATTCCAGCAGCGGACCCAGCGACTCGTAGGACTCCTTCGGGCCGCCCGGCATGATGGCGGGCCCGTTCAGCGCGCCCTCCTCGCCGCCGGAGATGCCCGCGCCGACGAAGTTCAGCCCGCGCGCCTTCATGGCCGCCTCGCGGCGGATGGTGTCGGTGTAGAGGGCGTTGCCGCCGTCGATGATGATGTCGCCGGGCTCCATGGCCGCGGCCAGCTCCTCGATCACGGCGTCGGTGGCGTCACCGGCCTTGACCATGATGAGCACGCGGCGCGGCTTCTCCAGCGCGGCCACGAACTCCTCGACGGTCTCGGTGCGCACGAAATCACCATCGCCGCCGTGCGCCTCGAGCAGCGCGTCGGTCTTGCCGATGCTGCGGTTGTGCAGGGCGACGGTGTACCCGTGCCGTGCGAAGTTGCGGGCGATATTGCTACCCATGACCGCCAGGCCGGTCACGCCGATCTGAGCGCGCGCTTCCGAGGTCGCCATGAAACAGCCTCTCCGTTCGAAGATTGTGATGACCGCACGAAGTCTCCTCGGCGGCGGCATCGACGGATGCGCTCCACGACGCCATACCTTTTCTACCCGGTCCGGCCTCCGCCGCACCGAGGGACCCCGGCCACGCGGCCGGGCTCAGCCCGCCAGGCGACCGGTGACGGGCGGGATCGCGGCCGCCTCGGGTTCGCGGCGGGACGTCCAGCCGAGCCGCTCGCCCAGTACCCGGGCACAGCAGCGGATGGAGCGCACGGCCTCGGTCTCGCCGTTCGCGCGCCACAGCAGCGACCACGGATAGTAGGCGGGCTCGGCGATCGCGATCCAGCGCAGGCCCGGCAGCGGCGCACAGGAGCGGGGCACGCACACCAGCGCGTGACCGTCGCGGACCAGCCGGCCCGCGCCCAGCACGCTGTGCACCGTGCCCGGGTAGGGCTTGGCCGCGAATCCCGCTGTGCGGCACAGCTCCCGGATGTACTCGTTGAATTCCGGCGCGCGGGATTCGTCGGCGAACACCAGCGTCTCCCCGGCCAGTTCGGCGAGCGGCACCGCGTGCCGGTGCGCCCAGGGATGCTCCGCGGCGACCAGCACACCCAGCCGATCCAACCGGATGACCTCCGACGCCACCCCGTCCGGCAGCTGTGTCGCACGCCCGATGCCGACATCGAGCCGCCCCTGGGCGAGCAACCGGCACTGCTCGGGCACCCCGGCCTCGACCTGATGCACCTCGACCAGTTCCGGATGATGATGCCGGACCGCGGCCAGCACCACCGGCATGGTGTCGAAACTGGCGTCCCCCTGCGCAACCCGCAGGACGGCATCGGTGCCGGTCATGGTGCGCGCCGCGGCCGCGGCCCGGTCGACGTGGCTGAGGATCAGCCGGGCCTCGCCCAGCAGCAGCGTGCCCGCGGCGGTGAGGCGCACGTGGTGGGTGCTGCGCTCCACCAGCGGGACCCGTAGTTCGCGTTCCAGCCGCTGAATCTGCTGGCTCAACGCCGACTGGACGATGTGCTCGCGCGCCGCGGCGCGCCCGAAGTGCAGTTCCTCCGACAGCGTCACGAAGTAACGCAGTTGCCGCAGCTCCACGACCGACCCCCTCGCGCCGTTCGGCACCGGTGGTCGATGACCGGTTGCCGTCGGCAGTTTCTCCTTCTCGTGCCCATCGAATATCGCGCGCACGGCCGTCCGGGTAACGAGTGGTGGGCTACCCGATTTTCGGAGACATACCCCGATCAGTTCGAGTGAAGATGTTTTCGGACTTCGCTGGTTTCCGATCGCGGCGGCCCGGGCTGCACTGGAGGGCATCAGAACTCGCCCCGCCGGGCGGATTCACCGTTTCCCTCGAAGGACCGCCCGTCATGAAAGCAATCAGCATCAAGCAGAACAAAGGGCTCGGCTGGATTCCGGACCTACCCGACCAGCGCGATCACCTCTACGCCGCGCCGGCCGCGACGATCGCCCAGCTGCCGCCGTCCGTGGACCTGACCTCGAAGTTCGCCCCCGTCTACGACCAGGGCAAGCTCGGCTCCTGCACCGGCAACGGCATTGCGGGGGCGCTGCAGTTCGACGCCATGAAAGAGCAACTGGCCGACGTATCCGTGCCGTCCCGGCTGTTCATCTACTACAACGAACGCGTCATGGAGGGCACGGTCGGTCAGGACGCGGGCGCGATGATCCGCGACGGCATCAAGAGCGTGGCCACCGTGGGCGCCTGCCCGGAATCCGAATGGCCCTACGATATTTCGGAATTCGCGATCGAACCGCCGCAGAAGTGCTTCACCGATGCGGCCGAGCATCGGGCCATCCAGTATTCCCGGGTGGCGCGCACGCTCTCCCAGATGCAGGGGTGCCTGGCCGACGGATATCCGTTCGTCTTCGGCTTCACCGTCTACGAGAGCATCTTCACCCCGGAGGTCGACAAGACCGGCGACATCCCCCTGCCCGCCGCCAATGAACAGGTGGTGGGCGGACATTGCGTGGTCGCGGTCGGATACGACGACACCCGGTCGGTATTCCGGATCCGCAATTCCTGGGGTACCGCCTGGGGCCGGAACGGATACGGCACCCTGCCCTACGCGTACATGCTCTCGGTCAACGCGTCCGACCTCTGGACCATCCGCACTGTCACCGGCTAGCCGCCACGGACAAGCCGAAACCGCTTGTCCGCCAAGCCGGATACCCACGGCAGCGACCGCCGAAAACCGGTGGTCGCTGCCGCGTGCGCACCGATACAGTGCCGGAATGACACGTTTGAATCAGATTGTCGCCGTCGAGAAAGGGATCAAGTCCCGGACCTTCTCCGACCTCACCGAGGCCCATCACAAACTGGCCAAGAACCCGCTGCTGAGCGGTATTTCGCGCACCTACCGCCCCAAGGACGAGGAGGGCGAGCAGCTGCCGCCCGAGTCGACGCGCGTCCAGGTGAGATCCGAGGAGGTCCTGCAGGCCACGGCGGAGATCCTGACCAAACTGTTCGACGTGGTGGCCACCAAGGACTGGGCGAACTGCACCGCCACCGCCGATGTGGTGGTGGACGGCCGCACCCTGGTGCAGGGCGCGCCCATCACCTACCTGCTGTTCCTGGAGAAGCAGCTGGTGGACCTGCACACCTTCGTGCGCAAACTGCCGGTGCTGGATGCCGCGGAGTCGTGGGAATACGATGCCGCCGCGGACTGCTACGCCACCGAGCCGGTACAGACGGTGCGCACCAAGAAGATTCCACGCAACCACGTGAAAGCCGAAGCGACGGAGAAGCATCCGGCGCAGGTCGAGGTGTATCACGAGGATGTGGTGGTCGGCTACTGGCGCACCATCAGGTTCTCCGGCGCGCTGCCCGCCAAGCGCGTCAACGAACTCACCGAGCGCGTCGAAAAGCTCCAGCACGCAGTCAAGTTCGCGCGCGAAGAGGCCAACAATGCCGAGATCACCCAGCGCAAGCTGGGCGATGAGGTCTTCGGATATCTGTTCGGCTGATCCCCGAGCCGTCCACGGCCGGAGTCACCCGCGGAGCGGGCCGGGGACCGGTTCGAGATGGCCGGCAAGCTGGGCCGGGTGGGTGAGCTGCGGATAGTGTCCGGCGCCGGGCAGTTCGGTCACCGGATGGCCGACGGGCACGACCAGCGGATCGGCCGACCCGGCGATGATCTCGACCGGGACACTCACCCGCTCCAGCAGTTCCCGGGACCGCGCCCGCTCGGCGTGCACTGTCCGCATTGCCTCGACCACCCGCCGCGCGACTCCGGGGCGTCGCAAATCTGCTGCGGCACTGTCCATCTCGTGACTCGCGGGAACCCCCAACATCTCGGCGAGCCGGTCGGTGGACATGCGCCGCAGGACCGACGCCGCCAGCGGCGAGCGGGCCGACTTCGGACCGGGAGCCTGCAGGAACGGCGGGGAGATCAGAACGAGCCTGCTGATGCGGTCGGGATGCTCGATGGCATAGCGCAGTGCGGGCCCACACGCCAGCGAGTGCGCGACGAGCACCGGCCGCGTCCGGACCTGGCTCAGCACCTCCCCCAGCCACTCCTCCACCGGCCGGCCGGAGGCGGCCGAGCGGCCCAGACCCGGCAGATCAGGCGTCAGGACCGAACCGTGCAGCCGCGCGGCGAGCGGAGCCCACAGATCGGCATTCATCGGAAGCCCGTGCAGCAGCACGTGATCGGGGGTGTGCCTGTCTCCGGCGATCCAGGTCCGGCTGCCCGCCACGGTATGGAAGCCGTAGGGGCGCGCCCACGGTGACGCGGCGCCGAAGCGCTCGGCGACCAGGTCGTCGGCCCATGTCCGCAGCGCATCGTGCGCGGAGGGCATCTCCAGACCCGTTGCGGCGGCGAAGGTTCGAGCGGAAGCCGTCGGATAGCGGTCGGTCGAGAGGAAGGACAGCGTCTCGGGATCGGCTCCGGTGATCCTGCGCGGCAGGCGCCGGAGCAGACCGACGGGAACGCTGCGGCGCGGCGCCCGCACCCCCATCTGGTCGGCGACCGTGCGCACCAGTTCGGGCAGTCGCGGCGTGGTGTCGTCGAGCACCCAATGATGCTCGCCCGCAGGCGATTCGGGAATAGCCGCCAAGAACCGAACGAAATAGTCGATGGTGACGATGGGAACGAAAACCTCCGGACCACCCGGGATTGCGGGCAGCCGCCCCTCCCACAGATCCCGGACCAGACCGGCCAGCCCGAGATGTTGCCCCGGCCCGATCACGGTGCTCGGGTTGGCAATGGTCAGCGGCACGCCGCGCTCGCGTGCCCGGTTCCGGACCGCGAGATCGCCCTCGAATTTCGATGCCTCGTACGCCCCCAGTCCGGCGTAGTCGGGCTCGCCGTCCGGCGCGCTGACCCGGTACCCGCTCACGTGCACCAGCCGCCGCAGCCCGGGCAGGGTCGCGGCCCAGTCGAGCACATTGATCACCCCGATCACATTGGTAGCCCGCGCCTCTCGCACGTCGAGCCCGAACGCGTACCGCGCCGCGGCGTTGTACACGTCGCGCACCTCGGGCAACCCCGTGAGCGGTGCGGTGATGTCGGCGGTGACGACCGTCAGCCCACCGATGTCGACCCCCTTGGCGACGAGCCACGGGGTCAGGGTGTCGTTTCGCACCGCCGCCGCCACCCGCTGCCCCCTGCCGAGCAACTCGGCGACCAGCGAACGGCCGATGAATCCTGTTGCGCCGAAGACGATTGCATCCATGCCCACTCCTAATAGACCGGTCTATATATTCTCGAGCCAAAAAGAGAGCCGGCGATCACGCCGGCCCGCACTCACCGCAGCCAGACGGCGATCTGCCTGCCGACCCGATTCAGCGGCTCCCTGCTGCGATGCGCCCTGGCCAGCAGCAGCGCGCCCTCGATCAGGGCGAGAATCGCGGTTGCCAGGTCATCGGCACCGGGCTGCCCGGCCAGCCGCGCACGCAGGGTCTCCTCCCACGAGGAGTAGACCTCCGAACACGCCTGCTGCATCGAGTCATTGGCGGCGGCCGTCTCGAGCGCCACGGTGGCGACCGGACACCCCTTCCGCCACTCCGACGTTTCCAGTCTATCCCCCAGTTGCTGCAACACCAGGTCGACCAATTCGGCCACCGGCAACTCGGAATCGGCAAGCGCCCCAAGGGAATCGCCGATCACCCCGCCGGCCCGTCGCACGGACTCCCCCACCAGCTGGTCCTTGCCGCCGGGGAAGTGGAAGTACAGCGAACCACGCGGCGCACCACTGAGCGCGATCACCTGGTTGAGCCCCGCGCCGAAGTACCCTCCGGCCTCGACCAGCTCCTGCGTAGCGTCCAGCAGCCGGTCTCGCGTTTCGGCGCCCTTCTGTCCCATGCGGAAAAACTAGACCGGTCTACATATTTCTGTCAACCCCGGCCCGCTCGGCGAGCGGATAATCGCTTGGCCGACCGCCGCGGCGCCGTCTACAGTCGGCAGTGCGCAAGGAGCGCAAGCTGAAACCGAAGTTCCCTGTGACGGGCACAGCGGCCCAGTGGAGGTTCGAGTCCTCCTCCCGCCATCCACGGCGGGATAGCCCAATTGGCAGAGGCACCGCGCCCTCAAACTCACACTCTCGCTCCAGTTTCAGCATTTGCCGCCGAACGCCGAATCGAGGGAACGGATTGTCAGCGTGAAGGTTGCGGGTTCAACTCCCGCCGGCTCAGCCACCAATGGGCCGTAGCTCAATCGCAGAGCGTCACGTTAACTTCAGACTCAACCCGTTCTTAAACGTGTCGGCGTGCCGCAAATGGGCGGACACCGAAACCCCGGGGCAGGCTAGGCCCCGGGGTTTCCCATCCCGCTCCCCGTGGCGCGGCTACTGCTCATGCGTCCCAGGTAGCGCGGGCGCAACCCATCTCGAGAGATAACCGCGAATCTCCTTGCCCCGCCGCGGTGGTCGGCCCGGATCGATGATGAAGGACTGCACGATCCGCAGCATGTGCTCGACGAGTTCGTCCAGATCGGCGCCGGAGATTCCGGCCGCGGCCCAATCCACCGAGAAACGTTCCAGTATCGAACGCCCGAAAGACCGTGCGGTATCGGAGGTTACGCCGGCCGAGAAAGCGCCGGCCCGCCCCGATCGCAACAGCAGGCCGAGGTATTTCTCCTCCGGCAGGCGCTCGAGCGTATAGGCGATACCCTCCACCACGGCGGTCGCCGGATCGCGGATATCACCGAGCCGCTCCGCCAGCACATCCAGGAAATGTTCCGTCTGCGCCAGGGCGGTGGCCGTCAAAAGCGCTTCGACACTGGGGAAGTAGCGATACACCGTCTGACGTGTGACACCGAGATCGCGGGCCACCTCGGCAATGCTGAACTCGGCACCGGAATGATCGATGGCCCGCCGCGCGGCGGCCACGATGCGCTCGACGGCCTCCGTGTCATCGGCCGGCGCCGCCCCCGACCATCCATGCGTGCGCACCGGATCGCCATCCCTTCGCTCGCGACTGTCCCGGCCGAGATTACCGTCCGGCCTTGACCATACACATGGCCATGACTGTATGGTCAGTGGACGCAGGAAGCCCATGACCACCGCCCCGCCCCGGCCCCCGCAGCTCGACTCCCCCGTCCTGCCCAAGATCTTCAAGCGGGTCGGCCGGGCCCAGGTCTGGATCTACCGGCGCACCGGCGGCCGCATCGGCGGAAAGTGGCGCATCGGTGCGGGTTTCCGCAAACCGGTGCCGACCCTGCTGCTCGAACACCGCGGGCGCAAGACGGGCGCCGTCTACACCGTCCCGCTGCTCTACATCACCGACGGGCCCGACACCATCGTGGTGGCCTCGCAGGGCGGGCTCCCCAAACACCCGCAGTGGTACCGCAATCTGTGCGCCGATCCGGACACCCACATCCAGATCCGCGCCGACCGCTTCCCGGTGCACGCCGTCACCGCCGATCCGCAACAGCGCGCCCGGCTGTGGCCCCGGCTCGTCGAGGCATACGCCGACTTCGACACCTATCAGGCCTGGACCGAACGGGAGATTCCGGTCGTGATCCTCCGGCCGGCCGGCTAGTCGCCGCACCGCCTCAGACGGCCAGCGCGACCGTGGCGACGATGTGGCCCGGATAGAGCTCGGTGTTCAGCACGCCGCCCTGCACCCGGAAGCTCCGCACCGCGCCCGTGCTCCGATCGCGCAGCCGCATGGTGTGCACGGGCGGCGCGAATCCCACGTCGCCCGTGGCCCAGAATCGCCGGAAATCCGGAAAGGCGCCGAGCTCCCGCATAATCCCGGCGAATCCGCCGGGATCCGCGGCCGACCCCACGGTCCCCCGCAGCCAGCTGACCGACTGCCGGACATCGGATTCCCAGTCGACCATCACCTCCCGGGCCATGGGATCGGCGAACATCCACCGGTAGAGATTCCCGACCTCGCGCAATCCGGGCAACGCCTGCGCCCAATCTTCGTTCCCGGCCAGCACATTCCCGCGGATGTCGTACAGCGCGGCCAGGTTCGGCCGGTGCATCGCGAGCACTCGCAGAACGTCGGCGTCGATCGACTTCCGCAACTCCGCGACCGTCGGATGGCCGCCGATCTCCAGTCCCGCCAGATCGTGGAGATAGCGAAGCTCCGTGGCCGACAATGGATTCCACGACTCCAGGCACCGCACCAGCGCGTCCACCACCGCCCGGGTCGGCTTGGCTTTCCCGCCCTTCTCCAGCTGCGTGATATAGCTGGCGCTCACTCCGGCAGCGAATGCCAGGCGTTCCCGGGAAACACCTCGATCGTCGCGCAACCGGCGCAGCAGTTCGCCGAACGAGGGAAGCGCGACCGCCTGCCTCTCGTCGATACTTCCTACACGGCCCGTCATAGCCGCCCGGCTTCCTTCCCGCCCCCGCCGTTTCGTCGGACAACAGTCCTAGATCGCGGCCGGGGCAACGCCCAGGACGGAATGCTGCCACAATTTCCACCGTCGTGTCCCGCAACAACACCGGCAATCCGACGAGGGCAAGGCCCGAATCGGCAAACCACGGCATTTCGAGATCGACGTGTCACACGGGCAGCGTTTCGATATCAGTGCTGCCGGTCTGCGCAATTCGAGGAATTACCGTCATCGAACTCGATACGGCGCAATCGAATTCGGGCGGACCAACGCCGAACCGGGGTTCCCCGAAGGCAAGTCCGGGATATCCGATCCGTCCGGTTACCGGCGTTTCCCGCGCAATCAGCGGCGGGACCAACCAGTTCCTTTGGTATGTTGCACCGAGCACGACCCTGCGGTGGAAAAGTCGTCCGAACGATTCGAACAAAGGGTGTGGGCCTTGTCCTTTCGAGCACTGCGAACATTCCGGGTGGCCGGCGGCGCTCTCGCGGCCGTCGTGGCGGCCGCGACCGGAATCCTGACGGTCACCGGCGAGCCCAGCGGGCAGGCCGCGCCCGCCGACTGCCCGGGCCTCTCTGTCATAGCCGTCCCCGGCACCTGGGAGACCTCCATCGAGAACCCGAAGCAGGGCATGCTCTCGCAGGTCACCCGCGGGCTGCCCACCACGGTGCACGCCGACTACGTCAGTTATCCCGCCACCGCCTTCCCCTGGGACGGCGAGGTCTACGGCAGCTCCAAACGGGAAGCCGTGAATGCCGCGCGGGCGCTGCTCGCCGGGACCGCGGCACGCTGCGCCGCAACGCGTTTCGCACTCATCGGCTACAGCCAGGGCGCCGACGCCGCGGGCGACCTGGCCGCGGAGATCGGCACCGGGCTGGGAGTGGTCCCGCCCGATCGGGTGGTCGCGGTCGGGCTGATCTCCGACCCGCGCCGCTCCCCCACCGATGCGCTGATCGGCCCGCAGGTCCCCGGCACCGGCGCGGGCGGAGCGCGCGCCGGCGGCTTCGGCTGGCTCAGCCCGAAGGTCCGCACCTTCTGCGCCGCGGGCGATCTCTACTGCTCGGTCCCCAACGACGATCTGGCCGGGCGCTCGGCCGGTCTGCTCACCCAGCTGACAGCGCAGGATCCGGTCCAGATCCCGAGTTACGCGATGACCCTGCAATCCATTCTGAACGAGGCCCTCTGGCAGGGCGGCGCCGCCATCCTGTCCGCCCCGGCCGACGACCCCGCGAGCGAGCAATGGCTCCGCCAGGTCCAGGATTTCCTGGCTTCCGGCGTCCACCAGTCCTACCCGCACTACGTCGTCGACGCCGACGGCACCACCGCCACCACCTGGCTGCACAACTGGCTCGCCGACACCGCCGACCAGAAGCCCTGACGACACGAAACAAATTTCCGGAACGAGTTCATTTCAAAACAGCCCGACCGGTCCTCGCCTCGGGGTACCTTCCTGCCCGTGTCCGTCAGCGGACCGGAAGGAATTGAAAGACAGTGTTCATTGGTCAAATCGGGTCGACCGCGATCCTTGCGGCCGACTCGGCCGACTCCTCCGGCGTCTCCGCCGGCACCCTGCTGATCCCGGCGGCGGGCGTGGTCCTGCTGGTGGTGGGCCTCGTCCTGCGCAATCGGGCGAAGCGGCCCGCGGCCGACGCGGCAGCCTCGACCGGCCTGCCCAAACACACCGGCACCGTCGTCGCCGTCGCGGGCGTGCTGATCCTGGCGCTCGGCATCCTCGCCACCGTCACCAAGGGCGCCAGCACGACCGCCACCCACGATCCCGAACTCGCCGTGGGCAACTGCGTGACCGCCAGCGACTACCGCGGCGCCCAGATCGGCAAGATCCACGCCACCCCGTGTGACGACCACACCGCCGTCTACGAGCTGGCCGCCTCGGTCACCAACGGCGCCACCTGCCCGGACGGCAAACTCCGGGACGCGGGCTACTTCGTGCTGACCGACGGCAACCACTCGCTGTGCTTCGCCCCCAATGTCAAGGTGGGCGACTGCTATTCGATGCAGGCCGACGTCAACCAGATCACGCCGGTCGACTGCGCCAGCAAGGCCGGGCCCGGCGTCACGGTCCAGATCGGCGGCCGCTTCGACGGCACCACCGACCCCAACCAGTGCGCCATCCCCGCCGGGGCGACCGTCACGCCGCAACCCGCTCGCGTGGTGTGCTGGCAGCCGGTCAAATCCAGCTAGACCCGACATGTGAACGGGGCCGGGCAGTGTGACTGCCCGGCCCCGTTCACATCGTCGACCGGGAATTACACCGCCGCGGCCACAGCGGGCACACCCTCGGCGAGGTCCTGCTCGCCCAGCCGCGGGTACGTCGGATACTCGATGCCCGAGATGTACTGCACCGTCCGCACGACCTGGCACGAATAGCCGAATTCGTTGTCGTACCAGAGGTAGAGGATCGCGGTGTCACCATCCACGATGGCGGCATTGGCATCCACGATCGACGCCGCCCGCGACCCGATGAAGTCACTCGACACCACATCGGTGGCCGCGGTGAAATCGAGATTGCGGCTCAGCGGACCCGACAGCGACACCTGCCGCAGGTACTCGAGCACTTCGGTCTTCGTGGTCTCCCGCTTCAGCTGCAGGTTCAGGATCGCGACCGAAACATCCGGCGTGGGAACGCGAATCGAGCTGCCGGTGATCTTGGCCTGGAAGTCCGGCATGGCCTTCTTCACCGCCGACTGCGCGCCGGTCTCGGTCAGCACCAGGTTGAACGGCGCGGACCGGCCACGGCGATCCGACTTGTGGAAGTTGTCCAGCAGGTTCTGGTCATTGGTGAACGAGTGCACCGTCTCCACATGCCCGCGCACGATGCCGAACTCGTCGTCCATCGCCTTCAGCGGCGGCACGATCGCGTTCGTGGTGCAGGAGGCGCAGGAGAAGATCTGCTGCGACGCGTCCTGGTCGCGGTGGTTGACGCCGTGCACGATGTTCGGCACGTCGCCCTTGCCGGGCGCGGTCAGCACGACCTTCGCGATACCGGGACGCAGGTGCTGCTCGAGCCCCGCGCGGTCGCGCCACTTGCCGGTGTTGTCGATCAGGATCGCGTCGTTGATCCCGTACTCGGTGTAGTCGATCTGCGCCGGGGAGTCGCTGTAGATGAACCGAATCACGTTGCCGTTGGCGATGATCGTGTTGTTCTCGGCATCGACCTTGATGGTGCCGTTGAACTGCCCGTGCACCGAGTCCCGACGCAGCAGCGACGCGCGCTTGACCAGGTCCTCCTCGCCACCCTTGCGCACCACCACGGCCCGCAGGTTCAGCCCGTTTCCGGAGCCGGCCTTCTCGATGAGCAACCGGGCCACCAGGCGGCCGATCCGGCCGAAGCCGTACAGCACCACGTCCCGCGGGCCCGGCGCCACGGCCTTGTTCCCGTCGAGCACCTCCGCCAGCACCGTCGCGGTGAACTCGGGAATCGACAGCCCGCGGTCGTCGGCGCGGTAGGCGTGGACCAGGCGGCCGAGGTCGATCTTGCTCGGTCCCAGATCCAGCTCGCTGAGCACCTCGAGGAAGGGCAGCGTCTCGTCGATCGACAGTTCCTCGCCCTCGATCTGCCGCGCGAACCGGTGCGTCCGCAGAATGCTGATCACCGATTTGTTCACCAGCGACCGGCTGTGCAGGAGGATCGTCACCCCCTTGTCGCGATACAGCCTGCCGATAATCGGAATCATCGCCTCCGCGGCAGCCTCGTGAGCGTTCCAGCGGTCAAGATGGTCGGTAGTCAACACAAATCCTCGGGGTTGCCTCGATGCGTACGTGCACCGATGCTAGCCAGCCCGGCGGTATCACAAACCGCGGCTACCCGCATGTGAGATCCAGGTCGCGCCGGGAGCCCGCGAGGTCAGTCCCACCAGAACCACCACAGTGGCGCCGCCGCGTGCGGCTTCAGCTCGTCCAGCGTCCCCACGCCCTGATGCACCTGATCCGAGCAGTACAGGAACCGTTCGAGCGAAACGGCAAGCGCCTCTTCATCATTCTGCGGCGGGTTGCCCACCCGCAGCGCGATGGTGCCCAGCCCCATTCCCATCAGCTCCGCACCCCAGTGCCCCGCCCAGCGGCGCAGCATCGCGGCGTGATCGCTGCCGTCGAGTTCGTAGTTGCAGGCTCCCCACCAGTTCAGCAGGTGCGGCACCCGCCACGGGTGCGGCGCCGGGACGAGCGCCAGGTACTCGGTGTCGTCGTCGAGGACGGCCCAGGCGTCGGCCCAGCCGAATCCGTCGTGATCCAGATCCGCGGCGGTGAGCACGCGCGGGCTCCGTGGAATCGAATCGACGCCCTCGGTGACCGGCAGCATCCCCATCCGCCCGGAACGGCGGTACACCAATCGAATTCAGCACCCCCGGATCCAATCAGCCCGGACCGACAATCCGCCGCTCCCGGGTTCCGAACCGGAGGCGGTCGCCGCGACGACGACCGCCCGCTGCCGATTCGCCGCTGTGCTGGGCGCCTCAGTGCTGTGCGGAGAGGCTGCTGAGCACCCCGCCCGCGTAGCCGCCGCCGAAGGCGCTGCCGAGCGCCGCCGCCGCACTACCGGCATCGACCGACCCGGCGCCCACGGCATTGCCCAGATCGGCGGCCGAGCCCGGCGTGATGTCGACATCCGTCAGTGGAAGCCCGTCCGCTGCGGCCGTCCCGATGCCCGCTCCGAACAGAGCGCAGGCCACCGCACTCACAAGAATGGTTCGTTTCATGAAGCTGTTCCTCTTATCCACGTCGCGAAGCAGGTGTAGTCGTCCCCTGCTCCGCGCGCCAGAGCATATGAAATATTGGTAATTCAGATGAGCGTTTTGGACCGTTTGGTACGCCGACCTCGCCCGACGCTCGATCGGCCCGCGTCGATAACACTGATTTGCGAATAGATCGCCGAGGCGCGTGCCCTGCGATTCCGAGCCGTGAAGACCGTGGTTCCGGCGGCACGCCCCTGACGCGGAGTCGTTGCCCTCGGCGAATACCCATAGCCGCCACCGCATTTTGGGAAGCCGGTCACATTCGTGTTGTGCCCCGCCGGCCGCCGGCGATGAGGGTGTGACAGCAGGCGCTTGGAAAGGCGGATAGACATGGCAGGTCGGCATCGTGCGGCGAGCAAGCCCAGCAGAGTGCTGCGCGGACTTCCGGTCGCCGTGGTCGTCCCCGCCGCGGTCGGCGTCGCCGGGATGGGTACGGCCGCGGCCGAGCCCGCCGCCCCTCGGGTCATCGAGCCCACCGCGATGGTGAACACCGCCGCGGACGCGGCGACCGACAGCCCCGTCGCCGAGCCGATCGCGCTCGCCGCGGCCACCCAGCCGGCCGCGCCGGTGGGCTTCGTCCCCGACGCCGCCGCCTCCGCTCCGGCAGTCGATACTCTCGAACCCGTTGCGCCCCAGCCGATTCCGTCCGCCACCTCGATCGCTACAGCGGCTCCGATCGCGAGCCCCATCGAGAACGGCACCTACATCGGCCAGACAGCAGGCCAGATCCTCGGCGGCATCTCCGGCACGATCCTCGGCGGCGCCGCGGGCAGCGCTCTCGCCACCGCCCTCACCGCCGGCGTGGCCCTGCCCATCGGCGCGATCGGCGGCGGCATCATCGGCGGCGTGGCGGGCACCTACATCGGCTACTACGCAGGCTCTTTCATCGGATCCTGGGTGGCCGAGCAAGCCCCGCAACTGATCCCGAACGTCCTCCCCTGACCCGCTTCGCCATCCCTGCGGCACCGGCACCGGCACCGGATAGTCCGCCTCCACCACGGTCACTGCTCCATCGCATGAGCGTGGAGCGCACGGGACCGATCGTCTCGGACGTCCGAATACATACGGCGAGGCGCTCGATCCCGCCCGCACGGTGGGCATCGGCGATACCCCGAGCACTCACCGGACGCGATAGTCGATGCGCTGGAACCGAATACAAGCGCCGCCGCGGTGGAAGAACTGCTCGAGGGTTGAGCGTCGCGATCCTCTCGCCTACTCAGCCGCGGCCCGCGCGGTCGGGTTCGGGTGGCCCGAGCAGGTCCCACCGGTTTCCGGAGATGTCGAGGAAGACGGCAACCTGACCGTAGGGTTCGGTGCGCGGCTCGGTCACGAACGTCACACCGGCACCGACCATCCGGCGATACGTCCCCGCGAAGTCGACGACCCGGAGAAAGAACCCGACTCGCCCAGCGACCTGATCTCCGACAGCGCCGCGCTGCCTGTCCCCGTCCGCTTGCGCAAGCAGGATTCCGGTAGTCCCGGCAGGTGGGCGAACAACGACCCACCGCTTCGGACGTCCATCATTGGTGCGCGACGGGGAGTCCTCGATCAGATCGAAACCGAGTGTCTCGACGAAGAACTCGATGGCGGAGTCGTACTCCTCGACAATGATCGTGATCAGCTCCAGATGCACTCCGTGAGCCTAGGGCGTCCCCAGCCTGGCGTTCGGGTGAAATGCGTCAGCGGAAATACTCGAACGGCGTGTCGGTTACGAGATGTGCCGGACGATTCCATCGGTCGCGGACTCTTCGATGGCGGCGAGGAGCCGGTGGTGGCGCAGGGCTGACTCGAAGCTGGGATGTGGTTGGCGGGCTTCGGCTATGGCGCGGGCGACTTCCTGGTAGAGGGCTGCGATGTTGGCCGGTGGGCCGGACCGGACGCCGGCGGGGACGGTGCGATAGGTGTCGGGCACGGGCAAGGCTTCGCCGTCGATCCGGATGTTCCAGTCGCCCCAGTGGATGAATGTCCCGGGCTCGGTTGGGGTGGCGGTCAACGTGCCATCACTGCCAACGAGCTCGAGGCGGAACCCTTCGCGGGCGGGCCCATTGCCGCCATGCACGGCGACGGAGGCGGTGGCGCCGCCGGCCAGCAGTCCGTGTAGCAGGACGTGGCTGGGCGTGGCGTTGGGTACGGTCCGATCCGTCCCCGCGACGAGAACGTGGTCGTGCATGCGAGGGAGTCGTGCGGTGACCTCGGTCAGCGGGCCCGCGACCCGTTCGAGTGCGGCCAGGAAATGACCGGCCATGATGGTCAGGATGTTGGTTCCCGCCGCAGGATCCAGGCCGAACACCAGATTCGGCCAGATTCGACTGCCACCGAAGGGAGCCCCTTCCGCCACCAGCGCGACCGATTCGAGCCTGCCGATCCGACCGTCTGCCAACAGGTCTGCGGCGAAGCGGGCACTCGCGGAATGGTGGCCCTGCAGGACAACCGCGTGAACGACGCCGGCGGCGGTGGCGGCCTCGGTCAACTCGCGCGCTTCGTCGGCGTCGACGCCCAATGGCCACTCGGACACAACGTGTTTGCCCGCATCGAGTGCCGCCCTGATCACGGCGGCATGGCCGGATGCCTTCACCGAGACGACGACCAGGTCGACGTCGGGGTGCGCGGCGAGTTCGCGTGCGTCGGCGAAGGCATGCCGGGCGCCGTGGGCGGCAGCGGCCCGGTCCGCGCTGGCCTGGTTGGTGGTCGCGACCGCGGTCAGATCGAACTCCTCGAGCGCGGCGAGCGCGGGTAGGTGTGAGCTGTCCGCCCACCCGCTTGCCCCGACAACTCCGACTCGGATCATGTCCCACTCCTTAGTTATGTACCTTTCGGTAAGAAACTAAGTGGCACGGCACGCACGCGCAAGGGGTAATGTACCGATAGGTAAAAAACACGGGAGAGAGCACGGAGAACGGCATGCCCGGCGGACGCCCACGCGCATTCGATGCAGACACCGCACTCGACCGCGCGCTGGAAGTGTTCTGGCGGAACGGTTATGAGGGCACCTCGCTGGCCGACCTGACCGCCGCGATGGGCATCAACAAGCCCAGCCTCTATGCCACCTTCGGCAACAAGGAAGAACTGTTCGGCAAGGTTCTCGCCCGCTACCTCGACGGCCCCGGCGCCTACGCCGCCGACGCGCTGGACGCGCCCACCGGCCGCGAGGTGATCGAGCGGCTGATCCACGGGGCCGTCGACCTGACCGCAGGCAAGAACACGCCCCATGGTTGCCTGTGCGTCAAGACCGTTCAAGCCTCAGGACCCGACGCACACGCCGTACGCCAGGAGGCCGCCACCGTACGAAAAGCCGCCGAGGCCGCACTGCGCAGGCGGCTCGAGCAGGCCACCGACCTGCCGTCGAGCCACGAACCGGCAGCCCTGGCCGCACTCGTCCACACGATCTCCGACGGCCTCGCCGTCCAGGCCGCAGCCGGGCGCAGCCACGACGAGCTGCGACAGATCGGCGACTCGGCACTGCGCGCACTGCTGGACGCAGACACCTAGACCGCGCCGCCAAAAGTTCAGCGCTCCACAATGATTCAGCGGAGCAACCTGCGATGCGTGGTCGAGCTCGACCAGATCCGGCTCGGCCGACGGAATCGCCCACGCTGAAGACTCGACCCCGGCCCGAGCCCGGCAGGCGCGCGATAGCCGAGCGTTGCGAAACGCAACTGGTGGCCTTGCACTGCCTCGATCCGCCCGTGTCCGTGCTCGAGTTTCAGCCGACGGGTGACCGCGCCGCCTCCAGAGCCCTCGAACGCCCCGTCCAAGGCATTACAGTGGCCAGATCGTGGCTGGACTCAGGAAACGGTCTCTCCAGGGCGCTTGATCGGTGAGCGATCGGTCCCCGAGATCGACGACACTTGGGAGGAAGGCATGAGCGCCGGAATGATCGTGCTGACCGTGCTCAACGGCGTGGTCTCCGCGATAGGCATCGGCTTCGGAGTGGCTGCGGCCCTACGTCCTTCGGTCTCGAGTCACGAGGAGGACCCCACTGCGGGAGAACGTTTCTACGCGCGGGCCTATGCGGTGAGAGCAGTGCCGCTGGGACTTCTCGCCGGCGTGGTTCCCTTCTTCTCGCACGGCGCCGTCAGCGCTCTCGCCCTGGTCGCCGCCGCGTTCGCCCAGGCGGGAGATGCCGTGATCGGCGCAGGGCGTAGAGAAGTGCAAATGGTTGCCGGACCTTTGTTTGCGTGCGTTGTCCACGTGATCACCGCGATCGCGGTGGCCTAGAGTCACTGGTCACCAGGAGCTGCGGAAGATCAACGGGCCGAGAGCCGTACGGCCGCGACGTGCACGCACATGCGGATGTGGGTGCAATCGAGCACTATCCGAGACCGAACAGCAGCCTCTCGCCAACTCCTCAGTCGCAGTGCATGTTCAGAACGGCTGCGCCGCCAATTCATCCGCTCATGACAGCCCACTCGATTGCCACGACCCGCTGTCTGAAACGACCACGGGACCGACCGGAAAATTCAAAGGACATAGATCATCTCGGACGGCCACCTGGGTCAGAAGGGCGGATCGTCATCGCGCTCGGTAGCCGTGCGGATGGGCGAGGCGTTGGGCTTGGATGTGTGGCGGGCGCGGATGCGTGTTCGCGCTTTCCGTCGCTGGGCGGGTGTGCAGTAGACGTGCACCAGTTCGGTCATGGCGTTGGTCACCGGGCCCGGATCGATCAACGGGCGTACAGGTTCGGCGTGGGGGACGGCGGTGGCGCTGAGCGGCGGCACCGGCAGGCGCGGGAACAGGAACTTCGCGCCCTCGGGGGTGGTGGTGACCGATCCGCCTGTGGGCGTGCGCCATTCGACAGTCCGGTCGCGGTGGTGGAGGATCTGCCAGCCATTGACCCCGTTGTCGGCCAGGGTCTTGAGCCGGTGATGCCGACGACACCGGCACCCCAGATTGGCTTCGACTGTGCGGCCGCCGTTTTCGGGGTTCGTGTGGTCGAATCGGTCTTGGTGATCGAGATCGGAGGCGACGGCGGGCACCGCGCAGCCAGGCGCGCGGCAGCCCCCATCCAGCGCCCGCACCCGCGCGGCGACACGAGCACCGGGCCGGTACCGCAGTTCACTATCGACACTGCAGTTTTCGGCGGTTGCGGCCGAGTCGACGGGAGCGCCAGCACCTCTGACAGCGCTGGTGTCCGTACCGGAGCCCGTGCCGGTGGCGGAGCTTGTCCCGGCTGCGGCGTTCATGCTGGTGCCGGTGGCGACAGTAGCGCTGGCGGCCGCGCTGATGCCGGTGGCAGTGGCAGCGTTCACGCCGGTGGCGATGGCAGCGTTCACGCCGGTGGCGGTGGCAGCGGTGGTAGCGGCGGCTGCTTTGATGCCGGTGCCGATCGCAGCGAGGGTGCCGACGGCGGTAGCGGCGGCGAGGGCGCCGGTGTCGGTGTCGGTGATGATGGTGAAGCGGGCGTGGCGGGCGATCTGGCGTGCCAGGTCCGCGTCGATGGCCCCGAACCCGGCCAGCAGCGCCGGGTTGTCACGCAGGCCGGCCAGGGTTTCGGCCGAAACACCCACCTGTACCAAGGCTTTGCGCGCCGCGCGGAGTGGGTCGGCGGTGGCGGCGCGGGGGCAGTCGGCATGCCCGCAGCGGCAGGTGAGTTGGCCGCTGCCGTCGGCCAAGGCCACCAACGCATCGGCGCGGCGCTGGCTGGTGGTGCGCGGATCACGGCCGCAGCACTGGGTGACCGCCATCTCCCGCAATCGCTCGTAGAGGGCTTGGCCTCCGGCGGCGGGCAGCACCGCCTCCACCTGCGCGGTGCCGTCGTCGGCGGCGGTGACCTTCACATACCGGTCGGCTTCGGCGGCCTTACGGCGGGCAGCCTGCCCGGCCGGGTCGGCCTCGAGCAGCCAGCGACGCAGGGTGCGCCGCACCCGCTGCGGCTCAGCGGTTTCCGCATACGCCGCGATACGCGGCTCCAGCACCGCAACCAAATCGTCGGAGACGTTGGTGAGAACGTCACTGATCACACGCACCCGCGCCAGATCCAGACGCCCCGCCTCGAAACCGGACCGGGTCACCGGATACCGGTGCGCCAACCCCAGCCCCACCCCGATCAACCCGTCCACCGAGCGCTGCGACACCCGCAGCGCGATCCCGATCTCGGTGGCCGCATCCTCCCCCGCATACAAGGCTCCGACCCCGAGCGCGAGCTGCTGCGCGCGGCGCAACCGATACAGCCGTGTCATCAAGCCGATCTCCTCGGCTTGGGCCGCAGCAATCATCGAGTGCACCACCTGAAGCCGCTCCACCACCTCCGCGGCAGCAAGCATGTCATCAGCGGACTCGACCATGTATTCGATCATAGTTTCGAATCACGCGACACGACAGCAGGATCACCACAACACGCGTGGTAAATCATTGGTTAACAACAGCTTTGGTCGACCGTGCGCCCTAATCGAGCGTCCCGACATGCCGTTACCCGCGGTTCGACGCACCCACACTGCAGCCGGGACAGTTCCAAGCCTTTGCCCATCGCGAGGCGTGGCCCAGCCGTTGACAGCGCGCCATGCTGCCGAATTTCGTGCGCTTGTAGCCGAGCGGGAGGTCTGAACCGCAATCCTGTCCGACCCGGCCGCTACGGTGATCGGTACACAATCGCTCATGGGGGCCAAATATGGGTTATGACATCAGCTTTCATCCTGTGGACATGCGCCTGGCCGAGGAACGGGTCATACCGTTTCTGGCCGGCCGGGGCAGCGACGATGATCTGGACGATCTGATCGCCGACGCCGTACGACAGGCGAAGGTTCGGTTTCGTGCGAACGCGTGGGGACTGGGCGTTCTGAAGGCATCCGGCAGCAGGGATTTCGACAGCGGCCTCTACCTCTGGGGCCGGCCGTTCTTCGTCACCGCCGATGATCCGGCGATCGTCGCCGAAACCGTTGTGCGCTATTGCAATTCCACTCTCGACGAGGTCGACGATCTGGCCCGCAGTCAGATCGACCTGCTCGATCCGGCCCTGTCGAAACACGTCCAGCCTGACATGGCAGGTACCCTGCCCGCCGACCATAACCTGGCCAAGGGCTTCCGCTGGAAACTCGACCTGCTGCGGGAAGCGACGTCCGCAGTCCGCGCCGACCGCCCGACCATCCGCAAGAGCGATGGCGACGAGATCTCCGCCGCAGACGCACTGACCGGCAATATCCAATTCGTCCTGATCGAATTCCTCGCCGCGCTGCTTCCCGGCTGGATCGAGCGCGGCCGGGTATGGCCCACCGAACTGGCCGAACAAGCCACAACCAACGGCTATCCGCCACTGTCCGACAACACCCCGTTGTTCGGTTCCTTCCCGGCCGAGTTCCCTTCGCTGGATTGGGAATCCAACTGGACCATTCCCTCCAACTATGCGATCGGCGGCTACGCCGCGCCCTCGAACATCCAGCCCTTGCGAAACTGGCTGTCCCAGAATGTCGAAGCGCTCGCCGCGGTGGGCGACAAATGGGACGATCGCCCCTACGTCCGCAAGGCCCTCCGCAAGCTCGACGAAGCCTTGGCCCTGGCCGAACTGACCGGCTCCGCCTTCGTCGAAGCCGCCGAGATCTACTACCCCGGGATGGGCACCGTCAACTGACGCCCTCCCACCCCTTCGCAAGCATGCCGCCGAGGCGTCCGCCTATGCCGCGACCCGCGCGTTCCGAGGTGGCCGGCGTGACGCAGGCGGCGAGACCGACTGCGGCCCAGGATATTCGCATTGCGAACTTTCGTGTGATGCCGGATGCCCGGAGGCGGCGTCCTGCAATTTGCCGAATACTATTGGGCGACAGGGCATCCCGTCCGGGATCGGTGACACTCCGCAGGGAGGTGATCATGATTGTCTGTGGGCGGCTTACGGAGGCAGGGTTGGCCGCTGCGCGGCGAATGGCTGATGGCCCTCGGGTAGAACAACCGCATCTCAGTCGGTCGCGAGGCGGGCGGCCCTCGAACGAAAAAACCGGCAGATACCGTGCGGTACCTGCCGGTTCAGCGTCGGGTGCGACGAGTGGACCCGGGTGTCTCCGAGGTCAGCGGGTGGCGATGATCGCCGAGCCGTGACCGAAGAGACCCTGATTCACCGCGATTCCGGCGCGGGCATTCTCGACCTGGCGACCGTCGGCCTGGCCACGCAACTGCCAGGTGAGCTCGCAGATCTGAGCGATGGCCTGCGCTGGAATCGCCTCACCGAAACAGGCCAGGCCGCCACTGGGGTTCACCGGGACCCGCCCGCCCAATGTGGTTGCGCCGCTGCGCAACAGCGCCTCGGCGCCGCCCGTCTCGCAGAGCCCGATGTCCTCGTACCAGTCCAGTTCCAGCGCTGTGGACAGGTCATAGACCTCCGCGAAGGACAGTTCGTCCGGCCCGAGCCCGGCCTCCTCGTACGCGGCCTGCGCGATGGCGGAGCGGAACGCGTGCGGCGGGGCCTCGACGGCCACCGCGGAATCGGTGGCGAAATCCGGCAGATCGATGACGGTCTTCGGGAAGGTCGGCGTGACCGTCGACAACGCCCGGATGCGGACCGGGTCGGCGATGCCGTGCCGGCGCGCGTAGTCCATCGACGTCAGCACCAGCGCGGCGCCGCCGTCACTGGTCGCGCAAATGTCGAGCAGCCGCAAGGGATCCGACACGATCGCCGAGGCCGCGACCTCCTCGGCCGCCACCTCCTTGCGATACCGGGCATACGGGTTGTTCAGGCCGTGGCGAGCGTTCTTCACCTTAACGGCGGCGAAATCCTCGAGCGTGGCACCGTGCAGTGCCATCCGGCGGCGGGCGTAGAGCGCGAAGTAGATCGGGTTGGTCGCGCCGAGCAGGTGGAAGCGCAGCCAGTCGGGATCATCGCGGCGTTCACCGCCGACCGGCTGGAAGAAGCCCTTCGGGGTGGTGTCGGCGCCGATCACCAGCGCCACATCGGTCAGTCCGGCCAGGATCTGCGCACGCGCATTGGCAATGGCCTGCGCACCCGAGGCACAGGCGGCGTAACTGCTCGAGATCCGCGCACCCGACCAGCCCAGTGCCTGAGCGAAAGTCGCGCCCGCGACGAAGCCGGGGTACCCGTTGCGGATGGTGTCCGCGCCGGCGATGTACCCGACATCGAGGTGGTCCACCCCGGCATCGGCCAGCGCCGCACGCGCCGCGACCAGCCCGTACTCGACGAAGTTCCGCCCCCACTTGCCCCACGGGTGCATGCCCGCACCGAGGACGGCGATGTCCCGATCGTTCGTGTCAGTCATTGACCGGCCTCCACATCCACACCGTGTGCTCTGCCTCGTCGTCCTCGTACAGCGTGCCCACGGCCAATTCCACCGGCATGCCCACGGCCAGATCGTCCACGGTGAACCCGCGCACCACCTGTCCGAGAATCACCATCTGCTCGACCTCGAGCTCCACCGCCGCAACGACATACGGCTCGAACGGATCCGCCGAGACATAGGGCGCGGGCGGCTTGTACCGGGCGTCCGCGTACGACCAGATCCGGCCACGCGTGGAAAACAGGTATTCGGCCAGCTCGGAGCCGTCCTTCGCACCGGCACAGCGCGGGTTGCGACAGGCCAGCGTGTTCCGCGGGAAATACGGTGTGCCGCAATCCTTGCACCGGCTCCCCTTGAGCCGCACCACACCGTCGTCCGCAGTGAACCAGTCAGCCACAGCGGGGCGTTGTTCTTTCTGCACAACCCCGACGGTATAGGAACACGTTCTACTTTGGGGCCGAATTCCGCTCCGCGAATCCACGCCCGGAGGTACGGTGACTCCAGATGGAGGATGCCCGGCACCCTCGAGTCGATCTGGAGTACCACAACGCGATGGGCACCAAAGCCATTGACCCGCAGTCGATCCGCAACGTCACCCTCCTCGGCGACCCCGCCGACACGGCCCGACTGGCCCACCACCTGCGCTGCGGTTCCGGCAACCCCACCTCCAGCCCCGCGACCGCGCTCCACTGGGCAACAGACGGCGTCGAGCACACGATCCGCCTCGCCGAGCTATCGACCCAAGCCCCGATTGCGGCCCTGCAACGCTCCATCCGAGTAGCCGACGGCGTGATCGCAGTGGTCGACGCCGCCACAAGCCTCGCCCCCCGCCTCGAAACCATGCTCCGCGTGGCCGACGACCACCAGGTCGCCCGCCTCTGCCTCATCACCGGCCTCGACCACCCCGACGCCGACTTCGACCATTGCGTCCGCACCATCGCCGACACCCGCGGCGCAGCCCCCCTCCCCCTCCAGATCCCCATCACCCCAGGCCCCCACCTCGAGGGCCTCATCGACCTGATCGCCCTCTGGTCCCTCGAACCCCTGGCCGCCGAAATCTATGGCAGCCACTGGAAACTCGCCGAACCCTGGCACCGCAATCTCGCAACAACAGTGACAGCCCAACGCGCCAGTTCCGCTCCCCCGATCACCCAGCCAGAACTCCCCCGCGACCAGCTACATCACCGAATCCGCCACGCAACCCGCATAGGCGACACAATCCCCATCCTCTGCCACTCCGACCCCCTCACCCCACTCCTGGACGCCATAGTCCGCTACCTCCCCTCCCCATTGGACGTCTGCCAACCAGAACACGCCCTCGACTACTGACGGACGCCGCCCTCGCCGCGAATCAGCGCAGCGCTTTGCGCACCTGGAAGGTGGTGAGGACTTCCTCGCTGGGCGGGCCGCCGAAAGGCTGCCAGGTGAGGGCGAATTCGATCAGCTGCTGTTCGTCGCTGTTCATGGAGAAGGAATCGCGTCCCTCGGTGGGATTGTGGTCAGATCGCGTTGAGGCCGATCTCGGCGCAGCCCTGGAGCAGGGCCTCCCGGCCGAAGGCTTCGACGGGGCCGACGACGCCCGTGGTCAGCCGTGGGCCGGTGAGGAGTTGCGCTGCGCCCCAGGCGATGAGCTCGCCGGTGAGGGTGTAGATGCTGGGGCCCTCGAGGTGGACCTCGGCCAGGACGCCGGTCTTGTCGGAGGCGACGGCGACCACGTGGGTGCGGGTCCGGGCGCGTTCGGCGGTGTCGGGGCCACCGGCCGGGCCGATCATGGGCCGGCTCAGCAGATCGACCAGGGCACGACCGCCCGGAATCCGCACGGTGGCAGCGGCAATCGTGGTTTGGATCGAGATCAGTCGGCTCAGTGCGGGGAACCAGCCGTTGTACACGGTGACGTTGTCGAGGGCCGGGAATGCGCTGGGCAGGTACAGCACTTCGGTGCCGGAAACGAGGAATGCGCTTCTGCGGCGGCCACGCACGGTGAACGCCCGAACCTTCGAAGCGGTGCGTGCTTCGGTGATCCGGCGGTCGCGCCAGCTCACGATCGGCAGGGTGACGGCGTCACGCATGGTGGTGCGAGTGCCCTGACTCAGGCCGCGCCACAGGGGTCCGGTGGCGAAGTAGCCGATATCGATCGAGCGTGCGCGGTCGCCGGCCCAGTGCGCGGCCAGGGTGCCGGCGAGGATCCCGGGCACATAGTCATAACCGAACGCGGGCAGCATGACCGCCCCGGTGGCACGTGCGCGATCGTTCAGGTCGCGGTGCAGGTCGCGGACGAAACCGACTTCGCCGGTGGAGTCGATGTAATGCGCACCGATGTCGGCGGCCGCACGCGCCACCGCGTGCCCGAACCGCTCGAAGGGCCCGACGGTGGTGATCAGGACATCGCCGCGGCCGACCACTGCCGCGATCCTCTCCGCATCGGTGACATCGACCAGCGCGTAATCCAGTCGTCCGGATCGTTGCGCGAGGGCGTGCAGCGCGTCGCGATCACGGCCTGCCAGAACAGGTTCGACACCTCTGCGCCGCAACGAGTCGAGCACGAGTCCGCCCGTGTAGCCGGTGGCGCCGAGCAGGACGATGCGTCCGGTCATGAGGGAGTTGCTCCTTGTCTGGTGGTCGGAAGGTGGGGACACGGGGATACCTATCCCCCGATGTTCACGCGCGCGATCTGTCGGCTCGAGCGGGTCGAAATACGGCTGAAGGCGCGAAATACCTAGGCCCCCGGGATGACCAGCACCATCGGACGATTCCCGCGGACCGCGTCGTGTTCATGAACGGTCTTCACGGCTGCGGACTCCATCGATTCGGTGGGGATGCGGTGCGCTGTCATGCGCCGAACACGCGGCGGTCGAGGGCGGCCACGACCCTCGGATAGAGCTCTGGGAAGAGCCGGACCGCGTAGTCGAGCACCTTTGCGTCGCGGCCCACCCGGATGCGCGGCGAGCCGACAGCAACACCGTCGAGGATGATGTTCGCGGCATCGGAAGGCAGCATCCGCAGCAGTCTCCGGTTGTAGAAATCCACCCGCTTACGTTGGGAGGCAGTGAGATCGACGCCGCGGGCCGACGCGACGGCGAGGTTTCCGGAGGCGATGCCGGTCTTCACGCCGCCGGGGCGAACCGTGGTCACCTTGACCGGGTGGCGGGCGGCAAGGATTTCGGTGCGCAGGGCCTCGGTGAAGCCGCGGACGCCGAACTTGCTGGCGCAGTAAGCAGTCAGCGTCGGCTGCGCCAGATAGCAGCAGGCCGCGGCCGATCCCGGAACCTGCGCCGGTGACAACGGCAACCTTGCCCTTGAACATGTCACCTGCGGACAGCCCCGCGCTCATGCGGGCACCGACACAGCGGGCTGAGCCGGACGGCTTGCGACCGGGGTTTCGAAGTGCAGCTCGGGATCGAGGATGCTGCCTCTCCGCAGGATGTGCACGTCGTCCTGGTAGTTCATCGACGTCCGCCACGGCATCCGATCGCCCTGGGTGGGCAGCTGGTCGACGACGCGCTGGATGTAGCCCGCGGCGAAGTCGAGGAACGGCCGGGTCGGCATGGACTTGTCTGCGACCTCGGCGCGCGCGATCCGGTAGCCGTTCTCGTCCATGTGAGCCAGCAGGCGGCAGAAATGCTCACACAGCAGGCCGATCTTCAATGTCCACGACGAGTTGGTGTAGCCGATGGCGTAGGCCAGATTCGGCACTCCCGACAGCATCAAACCCTTGTACGCCATGGTGTTCGGCAGCTCGATCGAGCGGCCGTCCACGGTCACCGGGATACCGCCGAACGCCTGCACGTTCAGGCCCGTGGCCGTGACGATGATGTCGGCGTCGAGTTCCCGGCCCGAAGCCAGCCGGATACCGGTCTCCGTGAAGGTGTCGATGCGGTCGGTGACCACCGAGGCCTTGCCGTCGCGGATGGCGGCGAACAGGTCACCGTCGGGGACGGTGCACAGGCGCTGCTCCCACGGGTTGTACGGCGGATTGAAATGCTCGTCGACCGGATAGCCTTCCGGCAGCTGTTTGGCATTGGCCCACCGGATGAATCGGCGCACCTGGTCCGGGTACTTCTGCGAGAGACTCCAGATCAGCTTCTGCTGGGCGATGTTCTTACGGCGGGTCCAGGCGTAGCCGCGTTCGTCGCCGAGCAGCCGCTTCATCGCGTTCGCGATCGGGTCCTTCTTCGGCACCGGCAGGATGTAGGTGGGGGTGCGTTGCAGCATCGTCACGTGCGCAGCGGAATCCGCCATCGCGGGAATCAGGGTCACCGCGGTCGCGCCGCTGCCGATGACGACGACGCGCTTGCCGGCGTAGTCCAGGTCCTCGGGCCACTGCTGCGGGTGCACGACGCTGCCCCGGAACCGGTCACGGCCGGTGAACTCGGGGGTGAATCCCTCGTCGTAGCGGTAGTAGCCGGCGGCGGAGAAGATCCAGTCGGCGGTCAGCTCCACCAGCTCGCCGGTGTCGGTGCGCTCCACCTGCAGGGTCCAGCACGCCTCCGCCGAGGACCAGGAACCCGCGATCACCTTGTGGTGGTAGCGAATTGCGTCGTCGAGGCCGTTCTCGGTGGCGGTCTCGCGCAGGTAGGACAGGATCCGTTCACCGTCGGCGATCGACTGCTCGTCGCGCCACGGCTTGAACTCGTAGCCGAAGGTGTGCAGGTCCGAGTCCGATCGAATACCGGGGTACCGGAACAGATCCCAGGTGCCGCCCAGGCTGCCGCGGGCCTCCAGAATGGCGAAGCTCTTGTGCGGCACCATGGTTCGCAGGTAGCGGCCCGCACCGATGCCGGAGATTCCGGCGCCGACGATCACGACATCGACGTGTTCGGCGGACGACGTCCCGGAGGTCTGAGGGGGTGTCATAGCGGCTCCTTGTTCCAGCTCCGCATGCCACGCGACGATGCGGAGACTGGATTCCAGGATCGAATACCGCCGGAGAGTTGCGCCACAACATAGTGACGCACGATATTGGAATTGTGGTTCAAAATGACGCAAGCGGTGCGCGATGGCCCGAGCCCGGTCCGGAAACCGTCGCCCTCATCCGGCAGGCCGCGGAGATAGCGCTGAATCAGCCCGCGGAGTGGCTCGAGGACCTGCACGAGGCCTCCTTGGCGGGCGAGCGCATGCAGCGAATCGCGGACGACCCCGCGCTCGCCGACGCGGTGCGGCGCGCCAACGTCGCGAACATCGCGCACTGGGCCTGGTCCAATGTGCAGCATCCCGGCCGCAGAGTCCCGCCGAACCTCGGACCCGAAGCCCTCTCGACAGCAAGGGATCTGGCGCGGCGTGGACTGGACGAGGCCTCACTCGAGGCCTACCGCACCACCTACAGCGTCATATGGAACCGCTGCATGGAGGTGTGTTTCGCGCTCACCGACGATCCCCGGCAGCTGCGTGAACTGCTGGGGCTCGCCTCACTGTCGATCTCGACCTTCATCGAGGACACCATCGCCGCCGTCACCGACCAGCTGAAAGCCGAGAAGGCGGACCTCACCCGGGGCACCCACGCCGAACGCCGTGCCACCGTGTCACTACTGCTCGAAGGCGCGCCGATCCGGCTCGCCCAGGCGGAAGCCCAGCTGGGCTACCGGCTGACCGGACCGCACACCGCCGCCACCCTGTGGGCCACGTCCTCCACGGTCAGCGACCAGCTCGAGGCCGCCGCGGAACTGCTCATGCGGATCAGCGGTGCCGGGCACCGGCTCACGATCGTGGCCGGCGCCGCGGCCCTGTGGCTGTGGCTGCCCGTCGACACCGCACCCGAACTGGCCCCGATCATCGAAGGACTCGATGCCGCACCGGACATCCGCATCGCCATCGGCCGGCCCGGCACCGACCTCGACGGGTTCCGCCGCAGCCACCTCGACGCCCTCGAAACCCAGCGCATGCTCGCCCGCCTCACCTCACACCGGAGAGTCGCCCGACATCAAGACATCCAGCTGGTCGCCGTCCTCACCAACGACCCCATCCGCGCCGACGAATTCATCGCGGACACACTGGGCGAGCTGGCCGGCGCCGACCCCGAGATAGTCGAAGCGCTCACCACCTACATCGAAGAGCAGTGCAGCATCGCCCGCACCGCAGACCGCCTGTACACCCACCGCAGCACCGTGGTCCGCCGCCTGGCCCGGGCCGGGGAACTCCTACCGCGCCCCCTCGGAACCAACACCATCGCCGTCGGCGCCGCCCTCGACGTCCTCCGCTGGACCCGCTGACTGCTTCACGCAGCGGTATCCGACCGAAGATTGCCCCACGAAAAACCTTGGCAGACATGCGTGTTCAAGAGACATCCCGATTCGGCCTCGATCCCGACGTCGAGATCGGAATCGCCCCCGCAGCCATCGAGCGCAAACATTTCGCCGACCACTGGGTACAGGTGCTCGACAAATGCCCGATCAGTTGAAACCCGATTTCGCGTAAGCTGAAAGCGGACGCGCCGTACTGGTCACGCGGCGACCCGGAAACTACTCGCATCGAGGTGAAAGAAACATGGCCTTCGATGTTTCGCTACAGCCCAGGTGATCCGGGCCCAGGTAATTCGTTTCGCCAGCAGACAAGAACGCCAGTAGTTTCTGGGCACATCCTGCTCGGGCCGGGCCGCACCCGGAAGTAAGAACAAAGAAGAAAGTACGATCATGCGTAGAGCAACGGCGCTCTTCGCCGCATCATTGTTGGCCATCCTCTTTTCCATCACCTACGCAACGAGCCCGACTGCTCGGGCCGCCGGCTGCGTCGGCGACTGGGCCATCGGAATCGGCGGCTCAGGCGACCCGTCGGTGTTCGCTCCGTACGTCGATCAGACCGTCGGCTACAACTCCGCCCTCCCGATGTTGGCATTGAACGAAATCGACCGGCTCTTCTGGTCACACCGCACTGAATGTCCGCGCGATCACATCCGCTTGATCGGGCACAGCGAGGGCGCGGGCATACTCCACGCCTGGGTCACCGCTCACCAAGATGTCGGCAATGCGAACGCCATCCTGCTATCGGATCCCAAACGCGCTCCGGGACCCGGTTCGGCTGGACTGTCCTCAACTCCCGGAAATTGGCTCATCGGTTATCCACTGGCCGGCGTCGACGATTGGTTCGGCAACATCCCGGTGCTCACCGTCTGCAACCACGACGACGAAATCTGTGACACATCGGCTGGTTGGTTGGGCTACGTGTTCGCGGGGGCGCATGATCGGTACGATTTCAACGTCTGGGACTACGGCGATTGGAATTCCGGGGTCTGGTACCGGTAGTCGATGATTTGAGGTATCAGAATCGGCAGATGTATCCACGCGCTTATATGGAAAGAAATTCGCAATGCAGCAGATCTAATTGATTCCAGCGGCCATCGGCCCACGACGCGGCGCTCCGCGGGGACAGGTCCGACGCCCTGAAGGGAAAACCTGTTGCAGGGCAAGGGTTCTCAGCGACGCTGCAGGGGAACAGCGATCACCTGAGACGCTTTCGAAGGTGGGCGCAGAGGGGATCGAACCCCCCCGACCGCTGGTGTAAAACCAGTAGGCAAGAAAGATCGCCACGGCCGATGCGACCCACTTTGCTGCCGTCGATGAATACGCGGTACTTGCGCAGAAGGTCCACATATCCGCCAGGTCGCCACCGGACAGTCATGGCCGCAAGGTAACGCAAGGTAATCGGTCAGGGTCTGACCACGAAGACCGCACTGTCGCCGAAGTCGACGAGGTAGGCGGCGCCGAGACCGGGGTCCACCGCGGCCCCCTCTGTAGTCCGGCCGGACCCGGGGATGGGGGTGACCTTGTGAGTGTCGACGTCGATCGCCACCGGCGTCAGGTCGAGCGTGGTTGGGTCGCCGTTCATCGGCGTCACCCCGACGTAGAGGATGCGGCGATCCTGGTCAAGGGCAATCATGCTCGGGCGGTGGACGGGAATGATGCCGGTGGCCCGGTTCGTATGGGTGTCGATCGTCCATATCGAGTCACCCACGTTGTTCGCGACGTAGAGGGTACCGGAGCGATGGTCGAGCGCGAGGCCAAATGGCCCCTGGCCCACCGCGACGGTCGCGGCCACGGTGTTGTTCGACAGGTCGATCACCGACACGGAGTTTTCGCCATCGTTGCCGACGTAGAGCCGCGAGCGATCGGCATCGACCACGACCTCTATCGGCCGGATACCCACCCCGATGGTGGCGGTCACGGCGCGGACGCGGGGGTCGATCACCGACACCGAACCCGGCTTCGACCCAGTGCGTATACCGTTACCGGCCTGGCCCTCCGCGAGCGGATCGACGGTGGCGTTGCTGACATACACCAAATGGCTGCGGGGGTCGACCGCCACCTCGTCCGCGTTGGCCCCGACGGCGATGGTCGCGGTGACGGTGTTGGTGTTCGCGTCGATCATGAACACCTTGCCGGCGTCGGCGTAGTCGGTCACGTACACGGTGCGGGTTTGCGGGTCGACCGCCACACCCTGCGCGCTCGGTATGTTTTCGATGGTGGCGGTGACAGCGAGGGTGGTGCCGTCGATAACGGAAACGGTACCGCCGGAAGTATTCGCGACGTACACGTGGTGTGTCGTGGCATCGACCGCTACGCCCTGCGGGTTCTTCCCGACGGCGACCGGGCTGACAGTGAAGGCCGGCGAGCCGTGCGGTGGCGGTTTCGGCCACATCAGGACCACAGCGACCGCAGCGATGATCGCGACCGCCGCGGCGGCAACCGCAAGCAACCGGCGGCGGACGCGGCGCTTTCGGACCGGAGTCCCCGGCACCACCGCCGGCTCCGTCGCGCTCGCATACGCGGCGCCTGCGACTGCCGGGATACCCTCCGTCACCATCTTGGATTTCGGCGGTGCGGTCGACGATGAGACGGTCGCGGCGAGCTCCTTCGATGCCGCCGCCAGCGTGTCGTTGGCGGCAGCAGCCAGCTCACCACAACTGGAGTATCGACTGTCACGGTCCTTGGCCAGGGCGCGTTCGACGATGGCATCGAAACCTTCGGGCACACGCATTTCGCCCTGCCTGCTGGGCTTCGGGATCGGCAGGCTCAAATGCCCGTACATCAGCTGCGCGGGGGTGCTCCCGGGATACGGCAGCGCCCCGGTGAGCATCCGGTACAGAGTCGCACCCAGGGAGTACACGTCGACACGGTGATCGATCGTCGTGCCGATATCGAATTGTTCGGGCGCGGCGTACTGCAGACTCGCCAGGAGCATGCCGCTGCGAGTAAAACCGCCGGTTTCATCGAGAGCCTTGGCGATACCGAAGTCCGCGAGCAACACCCGCTCGGGTTCACCGCGCGACGCGTCGGTCAACAGGATGTTGGCCGGCTTCACGTCACGATGCAACACCCCGTGCCCGTGGGCGTAATCGAGCGCAGCCGCGGTCTCGGTGACGATCCACACCACCCGCCCCACCGGCAGCCCCCCATCCCGCAGCAGCTCGGCCACGTCGCTGCCGTCGACATACTGCATCGCGATCCACAACTGACCACCCTCGTTGCCGCGGTCGTAGACGGTGACGATATTCCGATGGTCCAGCCGGGCAGCGGTATCGGCCTCTCGCAGGAACCGGGCACGCACATCCTCGTCATCGGTCAGAGCACGGTTGAGCACCTTCAGAGCGACCAGGCGCGGCAGATTCGGATGCTCAGCCAGATACACCGTGCCCATACCACCCGCACCGAGCCGACGCAGGATCCGATAGCCGGCGAATACTCCCCCAGGCTCCAACGAAGCGCCCATCGCTGAGGACCCCTCCCTTCCGGGAACACCCTCAATCCGACACCCGACCAGCAACCACCCAGCCCGCTATTCGGGCACCCACACTGGCAACAGAAACCTCTCAATAAGCATAGGCGCGGACACCGGCCATACGAGATCTCGAACCGGTCGGCCTGCTCGAGTCCGAGACGGCGCCGGTGCCGCCTCGAGATCGATCCCCCGGCCACATCGCGCCCGCTGGCTCCAGCGAACTCGAGTACGCGCTAATGCCGCGACCCGCGCGATTCGAACGGCAGCGTGGCAAGCCGGAAGACCAACCGGCAGAGATCATCTCGGCCGGAAGTCGAACGCGCCCCACAGCCGGGATCCCCACGCAACCGGCCTGCGGGCTCGGTCCTATCCGAGCCGAGCGCGACGGACCTGTTCCGGTGTAATGGTCATCTCGGCTCCGCGGCTCGAGATCAGCCGATCTCGGTCGTATGGCCATCCATGGTCAGGTGTGAGAATGGGGATCCACGATGCGCTTGAGGGCCGCCAGATCCGATTGCAGGGCGTAGAAGGTGCGCAGGGCGACGGCGAAGGCGATAAGCCCACCGACACAGAGGGCTACCATCGAGCCGATCACCGTGTGCTGCTGTTGCGGAGTCAAGAACATCAGCCCTAACGGCACGCCCAACAGCGGAACCGATGCCGCCACACCGAGGTACACACGGCTGCGTTGGATCAGCCGATGCAGCCGGGTGGCGTCGTCGGGGGACAAGTGCCCGGCGGCGACCAAACCCGGGTAGTACCAGCGCAGCACGAAGAAGGTGGCCGGAAAGTACGTGTACACGACCGCTACCGTGGCTGCGACGAGGCTCGAGGCGATCAGATTGGCCAGCAGCCCGCCCGGCACCGGCCCCAGTGACAGCAGTTTCACCAGGAAGATGCCCATGGCCAGGATCCATCCGATGAACGCGACCGCCGCGATCCGGTCGCCGCAGGCGAGGGCGTCGGCGCGCGCACGGGCGAGGGTGGTCTCGTCGAAGTGTTTGCCGCGGCGCAGGCCGTCGGGCACTAGGAAGACGTTGCGGCACCAGTACAGCAGTCCGGCGATGGCGACCGGATAGGAGATCGCGATCACCACGTAACCCAGGTGGGTCAGCCGCCCGGCAGCCTCGGAGCCCAGTTCGAGTTGGATCAGCCGGACATTGTGCGCCGAAAGGTACAGTCCGGCCGCGACCTGGCCGAACATGCCTGTCGGAAGCACCACCGGAATCGGCCGCATGCGCAGCCGTGCCCGCAGGCTGTGTGCGGGCGGGTCGACCAGGTCGCGGGCGGCCCGGTCCTGGCTCAATTCGAGCCGCTGGGCCAGTTCGGCACCACTGGGGTAGCGGTCGGCGGGGTCGGGCGCAAGGCAGGTGAGCAGCGCGTGACGCAGTAAGGCCGGACAGTCAGGGGGCAGCTCGGCCTCCAGAGTCGCGTCGACGGGCCGGTGGCGTCGATCGATCATCGCCTGCAGCGACTGCTCCGATTCGCCGGCCCCGTCTCCGTCGTCGAACGGTCGCAGTCCGGTGAGCAGTTCCCACAGGACCACCGCCAGTGCGTAGAGGTCGCTGCGGGTGTCCAGATCGGCGGCAGTGGTGGCCACGTTGGGGTGACAGGCCTCGAGCTGTTCGGGGGACATGTAGCGCAGGGAGCCGCCGAAGTAGGCGACGGGGTTCGCACCGGGCAGATGCCGGCTGAAGCTGATGTTGAAATCGGCCAGCTTGGGCTGACCGTCGGCGGTCAACAGCACATTTGCGGGTTTGATGTCGCGGTGCAGCACACCGTGGCGATTGGCGTAGTCGAGCGCAGCGGCCAGCCGGGCGCCCAGCCAGGCCACGGTTTCCGGCCAGGTGAGCTGTTCCAGTTCCGCGCGCGCGGGCGAGGGCTGCGGCGCGAGCACGCCCGTGGTCGTGGTGGCGGCGTCGATAGCCGCCAGCAGCAGCTTGCCGCTGCGTTCGGCCGGTGGGGTGCGCCGCAGCAGTCGCAGCACGCCCAGGAGGGTGCCGCCGGGCACGAACTGCATGTACATCAGCTTCAGATGCTGTTCAGTGATCTGACGCTGATCGAAGACGCGGACGATATGGTCGTGGTCGAGCTGGGCCAGCGTCTGCGGTTCGGTGCCGCGGTCGCGGGAGATCTTCACAGCTACCAGTCGGCTCAGCGATCGCTGCCGAGCCAGGAATACGCGCGCGAACGCGCCGCGGCCCAGCGGCAGCAGCAGATCGAAATCGTCGAGGGACGTGCCCGTATTGATGGAGTCGAGAGCATCGACTGCCGTGGGGTCGGCCAGCAGCGTACTGCGCACGCCGCCGACATCGAAAGTCTCGGTGATACGGGCCATTTGGGTCGGATAGTCGTGCTCGTACTCGGTGAGGTCGATGTCGTTGCGACAGCTGCGGGCACTGATCTCCTCGTAGATGAGATCCGGCGGTAGCGGTGCAGTGCCCAGTTCCGGGAACTGTTCGCGATAGTCGGCAAGGCGCAGCGCGTGGTCGCTGCGCCGCCACCGTTCGTGCAGATCCACTTTGATCAGTTCGATCAACGTGGACCGCCGTAGCGCGGGCTCGGCCGGCAGGTGGATCGACAGATCGGGTGGTTCGCTCGATGAGTGCCAGTCCTCGGCGAACTGGGCAACCAGAGTCTTCAACGCGGTCTGCGTTGCAGTCGCGCGGGCGGCACCGGGGTCGAATGCGCTCGCGCCGAGGTCCTTATCCATCGTCGCTCGCCTCGAAGCGGTTGATCCCGCCTCCCCAACAAGGGGTATTGGATCCCTCAGGTGGATGATCGGCACTTCATCAATAGCCTTACACCGCTGCTGCCAGCTGTCCACCCCCCTACCAAGGAGCCCCACCCTGGGCGTTCATCGTGTCCGGAGTGTCGGCCTAACAGGACACGTGCACGAAGATCGACCCCGACACCAACGGAAGCGCACCGCCCGCGGACGGTCGGCGGCGTCGCGGGTGACCGGATCGGTCATGGCACACGCCCTGATACCTCAGGCGGCACCGCGAGGTGCGCGGTCATCGGATCGTCACCGCCCACAGCGTCGGTACTGACCGGACTCACGGTCCTCGCCATGGGCGCAGGATGGGTTCACGGCACGAACACGCCGCTGATGTCCTCGAAGAGGAATCTTGGAATATTCGACGTTGAGCGGTACGCCCGGTTTGCATTCGGCTGAACCTTATTCAGCCTGTTGTCCCCTCCGGCACTGTCGGGAGCGATAGCCTCCAGCTATGGGTCGCATCTACAGATTCCTGGCCGGAACTGCGGCGATATCGATGGTCGCTGGGAGCGTTTTCGCCGGGGGTGCGCAGGCCGCGCCCACCGAGCAGCTGTCGTGTGAGGTGTCGTCCGGGCGGGACCCGGAACGGGCGGCTCCGGAACAGGTTGGACTGGATTCGGGACTGCTCGCGGACGCCTTGACGTTCGCCAGTGGGCGTAATCGGTTGAATGTGCAGGTGTTCCGGCACAACTGCCTGATCGGTGAGGGGCCGACGAACGACGAGACCGGCAATGTCGCGTGGAATATCTGGAGTGCGACGAAGAGCGTTGTCTCCCTGCTCGCCGGAATAGCCTGGGATCAGGGGAAACTCGATCTCGAGGCGCCGATCGATCGGTATCTGCCGCCCGGACTGGGTGATGAGCAGCATCGGTCGATCACCGTGGAGAATCTGCTGACCGAATCGTCCGGCCTGGCGGCGGATATACTTACCGAGGGTGTCACCGGGGTGATTCCGATCGATCCGAATGGTGCCGTGCAGGCGCTCGGGGTGCCGTTGGAGAATCCGCCGGGTGCGGTATACAGCTACAGCGAGCGCGATGTCGATCTGCTCGCCTATGTCATCGAGTTGGCCATCGGCGAGCCATTTCAGCAGTTCGCGCAGCGTGAGCTGTTCGATCCGCTCGGTATCGAACGCGGTGATTATTACTGGGCGCGCGATCGCGCCGGGCACACCTACGGTTATGCCCATCTGATGATCCCGCCGAACGATTTCGCGAAGCTCGGTCTGCTGGTGAGCAATAACGGGCGCTGGGGCACACAGCAACTCGTCTCCGAGACCTATCTGCGCATGGCACGCCAGCCGTCACCAGCGAACAAGTGCTTTGGCTACCTGCTCTGGATCGGCCTCGGATGCGAAGAGTCCCAGAACTTCCAGCCCGCTGACGTGTATTTCATGGTCGGAGGCGGCATGCAGAACATCTTCATCGTGCCGAGTCTGGATTTGACGGTGATGTGGACCGGACTCTTCGGAAGTGTCAGCAACCAGGGCATCGAGGAGGCCCTGGAGGACACCACGGAGCTGGCGCACGAATTCTTCCGCAGATTGTTCGCGGCATTCCAAGACCATCTGGTGCCCGATCCCGGTCCGTATGTCGAACCGCCGCTGCGCGCGGATTCGAACGTGGATACGAATCTGCTGATCGCGGTCTTCGGTGTCGGGCCCGCGGCATATCCGGGCTGCAATGTCTTCAGCTGCCTGAACTACCCGTTGGCACCGCCGTTCGCGGATACCGCGCCGGGCTGCGTCATTCAAGCCTGCCTCGGTCCGGACCCGCGCACGCCCGGCATCCGCTGAATCACATGCCGAAGAAAGGGATATCGCCCTCCTTCGCGCCGTGCGCGAAGAAATGGTCACCCACTGTTGTGGTCCCCAACCTCGACACACCGGCAGTGCCGCGCTGCGCATCCGGCTGGTGCTGAAACTCGCGTGCTCGAAACCGCCACGGTCGCACCTGACTTGCCTCCCGCACTGAGCGCGCCCGGTCGTGCGAACACGCCACCAGAGGTGGCGCACTCCCTGAACGCAACATCCGCACCTGACACCAAGATGCTTCGATGAGTCTCGTCGTAGCCGGCGCCGCTCAACAACCGTGACTTGTACCGATCAACCTCCGGAAGGCCGAGCTGTTGAAGGGCCCAGTCACGAAGCTGGACGAACGTCTGCGTCGCACTGCGGGCCGAGACCAGGAGATTGCCAACCACCACGTACGCATCAGCGGGCTGATCGAAACATCGAGCCGGGTCGCACGGACCAGGTATCGCCACAGTTCGGCAATGGCGCTGGCCGCGGCGATAACCGCCTCGGTCACGCAGGAACACCGCCCCATCCAGTGGGTGAAACCCTGTGGTAGCCAACGACGGTGCGTATCCGATGTCATGAAGCCAGCACGCCGCGACGAGAACGTCCGCTTCGGCCCCGAAGGCTGACGCGATCCGAGTACCCTGGCGGGCAACGCCGTTGACATGTCGCCATCGCCGCGGCAACGCCGTAGCGAGATGAACCTCCGCAAGATTCCGGGCCGCTGGCACCCACAACTGTCGACAAGTGCTACCGACCTACTCACTGGCTCAATGAAATCGGCCCGAAAGGCCAAATTGATCCACGAAAACCCGTGCGTGGATATCAAGTTGCCGAAGCCCGGCCCGAGCCCCGAGCGGCACCTCGAGGACGACGAATTCGCCGCTGATCATGGGGCAAGCTGTAGGCCGATTGACCTGTACAAACAGAGTGGGCGCAGAGGGGATCGAACCCCCGACCGCTGGTGTGTAAAACCAGTGCTCTACCGCTGAGCTATACGCCCCAACTGCCCGGGCGGGGCCCGGGGTCGGATCGGTGCGCCGGATGTGGATGTCCGGGCAACGGGTTATGAATCTAGTGTGGCGAGGGCTTTTTCCCAAGCGTGCTGGTCACGGGGCTCGCCCGGGCCGTTCATCTCGGCGAAGCGGACGATGCCGTCCTTGTCGACGACGAAGGTGCCGCGGTTGGGGTAGCCGGATTTCTCGTTGAAGACGCCGTAGGTCTGGGCCACGGCGCCGTGCGGCCAGAAGTCGGAGAGGAGGGGGAAGGTGTAGCCCTGTTCGGCTGCCCAGATCTTGTGGGTGGGCGGGGGGCCCACGGAGATGGCGAGGATCTCGGCGTTGTCGTTCTGGAACTTGGGGAGTTCGTCCCGGACCTTGCAGAGTTCGCCCTGGCAGATACCGGTGAAGGCCAGGGGGTAGAAGACGATCAGGACGTTCTTCTCGCCGCGGAAGCTCGACAGCGTGACTTCCTGATTGTTCTGGTCCTTCAGCGTGAAGTCCGGTGCGACCGAACCGACCTCGAGCGGCATACCTTCCCCTCCATCCTCATGTACTGAGCGCAGCACCGAGCGACGCGGCGTGGAGACACGCGGAATCCACCGTTGTCACTCGGCTTACCTGAAACCTTAGTGGAGGCCTCAGCGCTGCTTGGAAGGTGTCTTGGGCTGGGTGAGTTTGGTGCCCGTCCAGGTGCCCAGGGAGACCGGGGTGGTCGCGGTGAGGCCGGCGGGGGTCGCCGACTCGCCGATTTCGCTCGGATCGACATGGCCGGGTTGACCGGTCTTGGGGGTGAGCACCCAGACGACGCCGTCGTCGGCTAGCGGGGTGATCACGTTCAGCAGCTCGTCCACCAGGTCACCGTCACCCTCACGCCACCACAGCAGCACGACGTCGACCACCTCGTCGGTGTCTTCGTCGAGCAGCTCGGAACCGGTGGCTTCCTCGATCTCGGCGCGAAGCGCGTCGTCGGTATCTTCGTCCCAGCCCAGTTCCTGAACCACCATGTCGTGTGAAATGCCAAGCTTCTGAGCGTAGTTCTGCGCGTCCGCCGCGGCGACCACGGTGGTGTCCTCCTCAACTCCCGACAATAGGTAGTTGCAAGCGAACATGGTAAAAGCCCCCAGCGCAAGCCGATCGGCCGAAATCGCACCCTAAATGTCGTATGTGAGACCGTTGAGATCCATTGGACAGCCCGGTTTCACACCATCTGAACGGCCCGATTCACTTGGCCGGGCAAGCGTTCCGGACCGCGGTCAGAGCGTCGTTGACCTTGCGACTCGCGTCGTTCAGCGGCGACACCGACGAGCTGGTCGTCATCTTCCGCACCTCCGCGGCCAGCGACCGCGCCGCGGTCACGTAGTCGGTGAACTTCTGCCCCAGATCCGCCTGCAGGTCCGCGCCGGACGCACCCACCTGGGTCTCGACCGTCTTCGCGGCGTCCTCGAGCGCGGACGCCGCCGTGTCGCGTTTGGCGATCTGGTCGGCCGCGCTTCCGTCGTGCGCGTCGACGAACTCGTTGTAGCGATCGACAGCGGTCCCGGTGATCTTGCGGAACGGATCGCAGTTGTCGGCGGTCGCCTTGGCGGTCGCCGCGGCCGCCTTCGAGGAGGCGGCGGCGGCCGAGGACGACGCGGCCTCGGCCTTGTACGACGTCACCTGAACCTGATTCGCCGTCGGAGTACCCTCGACCGTGTTCGCGCACCCGGCCAGTACCAATCCCCCCGCCACCGCCGCGGACGCGCACACCAGTCCGAACCCCCGCGGGTTCAGCAGCTTCACTTGGTTCCTCCCCGATCCAGCCCGGCGGTGTCGGATGGCGTCGCGAGCGGCGCGATTCCCTGCGCAACCGTACTGGATTTCCGGCTGACATGATGACCTGGGCCGCATCATCGGCAAGGATGTGAGATGCGCCCCAGACCAATCGTTACGGGTATGCCGCCCACCAGCGGATATCCGGGGTATTGACGCCACACCAGATGTCCCACCCCATGTGTACGAGGAGCAAACGTCTTGACCGACTTGATGCACCCGACTTCGTCGAATTCCACCAATGGATCGGCACGCAAATCCCCGGCGGGAGGCCGGGTTCGAGTGATTCGCGAGGGGGTGGCGTCATACCTGCCGGACATCGACCCGGAGGAGACCAGTGAATGGCTCGACTCCTTCGACGAAATGCTCACCCGCGAGGGCCCCGGCCGCGCCCGCTACCTCATGCTGCGCCTGCTCGAACGCGCCGGTGAGCGCCATGTCGCCATCCCCGCGCTGACCTCCACCGACTACGTCAACACCATCCCCACCGAGAACGAGCCGTGGTTCCCCGGCGACGAGGAGGTGGAGCGCCGCTTCCGCGCCTACATCCGCTGGAACGCCGCGGTCATGGTGCACCGCGCCCAGCGGCCGGGAATCGGTGTGGGCGGCCACATTTCGACCTACGCGTCCTCGGCGGCGCTCTACGAGGTCGGTTTCAACCACTTCTTCCGCGGCAAGGACCACGCGGGCGGCGGCGACCAGGTGTTCATCCAGGGCCACGCCTCCCCCGGCATCTATGCCCGCGCTTTCCTCGAAGGCCGCCTCACCACGGACCAGATGGACGGCTTCCGCCAGGAGTACAGCCACGGCGGCCCGGGCCACGGCCTCTCGTCCTACCCGCACCCGCGCCTGATGCCGGACTTCTGGGAATTCCCCACGGTGTCAATGGGTCTGGGCCCGATGAACGCCATCTACCAGGCCCGCTTCAACCACTACCTGCACGACCGCGGCCTCAAGGACACCGCGGACCAGCACGTCTGGGCGTTCCTCGGCGACGGCGAGATGGACGAGCCGGAGTCGCGCGGCCTGATCCAGGTGGCCGCCAACGAGGGCCTGGACAACCTGACCTTCGTCATAAACTGCAACCTGCAGCGCCTCGACGGCCCGGTTCGCGGCAACGGCAAGATCATTCAGGAGCTGGAGTCGTTCTTCCGCGGCGCCGGCTGGAATGTCATCAAGGTGGTCTGGGGCCGGGAGTGGGACGCCCTGCTGCAGGCCGACCGCGACGGCGCGCTGGTGAACCTGATGAACAGCACGCCCGACGGCGACTACCAGACCTACAAGGCCAATGACGGCGCCTACGTGCGCGAGCATTTCTTCGGCCGCGACCCGCGCACCAAGGAACTGGTCAAGGGCCTGTCCGACGCCGAGGTCTGGAACCTCAAGCGCGGTGGCCACGACTACCGCAAGATCTATGCCGCCTACGCCGCGGCCATGGCGCACAAGGGTCAGCCGACGGTCATCCTGGCCAAGACCATCAAGGGCTACGGCCTGGGCAAGCACTTCGAGGCCCGCAATGCCACGCACCAGATGAAGAAGATGACCCTCGACGATCTGAAGGCGTTCCGCGACGTGCAGCGCATTCCGATCACCGACGCCGAGCTCGAGGCCAATCCGTACCTGCCGCCGTACTACCACCCCGGCCAGGACGCGCCCGAGATCCAGTACATGATGGATCGCCGCAAGCAGCTGGGCGGTTTCGTCCCCGAGCGCCGCACGCTGGCAAAGCCGCTGCAACTGCCCGGCGACGAGGCCTACCGTTCGGTCCGCAAGGGTTCGGGCAAGCAGTCGGTGGCCACCACCATGGCGTTCGTGCGCCTGATGAAGGAGCTGTTGCGCGACAAGGAGATCGGCAAGCGCATCGTCCCGATCATCCCCGACGAGGCCCGCACCTTCGGTATGGACTCGTGGTTCCCCTCGTTGAAGATCTACAACCGCAACGGCCAGTTGTACACATCGGTCGACGCGGATTTGATGCTTGCCTACAAAGAGTCGAGCGTCGGCCAGATCCTGCACGAGGGCATCAACGAGGCCGGTTCCACCGCGAGCTTCACCGCGGTCGGCACCTCCTACGCCACCCACGGCGAGCCGATGATCCCGCTCTACATCTTCTATTCGATGTTCGGCTTCCAGCGCACGGGTGACGGCCTGTGGGCGGCGGCGGATCAGATGGCGCGCGGCTTCGTGCTCGGAGCTACCGCCGGGCGAACCACGCTCACCGGTGAGGGCCTGCAGCACAACGACGGTCACTCGCTGCTGCTGGCGTCCACCAACCCGGCCTGTGTCGCCTACGATCCGGCCTTCTCCTTCGAGATCGCCCACATCGTGCGCGACGGCATGCGCCGCATGTACGGCGGCGGCCCGGCCCAGGGCTACCAGGAGGCGCTGCCCGGCACCGATCCCGAATCGCGTTCGGTGCACCACGAATTCGGCGGCGAGGACATCTTCTACTACATCACCCTCTACAACGAGCCCTACGTCCAGCCGGCCGAGCCGGAGAACCTGGATGTGGCGGGTCTGCTCAAGGGCATCTACCTGTACCGTCCCGGCGGCGCCGGCGACCTGCGCGCCAACATCCTGGTCGCGGGCGTCACCATGCCCGACGGCATGCGCGCACAGGAGATGCTGGCCCAGGAGTGGGGTGTGCAGGCCGATGTCTACTCGGTGACCTCGTGGGGTGAGCTCCGCAAGGAGGCCCTCGCGAAGGAGATCGCCAAACTCCGTCACCCCGACCAGGATCCGGGCCTGCCCTACATCACCGAGGTGCTGTCCAAGGCGCAGGGCCCGGTCGTCGCCGCCTCCGACTGGATGCGCGCGGTGCCCGACCAGATCCGCCAGTGGGTGCCGGCCGAATACATCACCCTCGGTACGGATGGTTTCGGTTTCTCCGACACCCGCCCGGCAGCGCGCCGCGTCTTCAATGTGGATGCCGCGTCCATCGTGGTCGCCGCGCTGCAGGGTCTCGCTGCTCAGGGCCGGATTTCACCCGCCACGGTGGCCGAGGCGGCACGCCGCTACGCCATCGACGACGTGAACGCCGCGCCGAAGGCGGCACCCGGTACCGAAGGCGGCGACGCATAACCGAACATAAATACCGTGGAACGTAAACCGCCGAGGCCGCGCCGGATCAACGAAGAGGGCACCTCATCCCACGAGGTCTATCTCCCGACCGGCGCGCTCTCCCCGAATCGGCAGACGCGCGACCCGCTTCCGGACACCCTCCTGAAACGGGTCAAGCAGTTCTCCGGTCGCCTGTCCACCGAGGCCGTGGCCTCGATGCAGGATCGGTTGCCGTTCTTCGCCAATCTGGATGCCGCCCAGCGGGCCGGCGTCCAGATGCTGGTGCAGACGGCGGTGGTGAACTTCCTGGAGTGGCTGCAGGACCCGGAGTCGGATATCCGCTTCAGTCTCGATGCCTTCCAAGTGATTCCGGACGATCTGGCGCGGCGGCTGACGCTGCGCCAGACCGTCGACATGGTCCGGGTGGCCATGGAGTTCTTCGAGCAGTGGCTGCCGGCCCTGGCGCGCAACGACCGTCAGCTGGTGGCGCTCACCGAGGCGGTGCTGCGGTACGGGCGGGAGCTCGGCTTCGCCGCCGCCTCGGTGTACGCCTCGGCCGCGGAGTCGCGCGGCGCGTGGGACACCCGATTGGAGGCCCTGGTCGTCGATGCCGTGGTGCGCGGCGACACCGGCCCCGAGATGCTCTCCCGTGCGGCCACTCTCAATTGGGATGCGACCGCCCCGGCGACGGTCCTTGTGGGTACTCCCCCCAAGGATCAGGTGGCTGTTGTCAGTTCCGTACATAGTGTGGCCGGCCGGCACGGCCGCAACGCGCTCGCCGTGGTGCAGGGTTCGCGGCTGGTGATGGTAGTCAGCGGACATCTCGGCGACCCGATGTATCCGTCGCAGTTCCTGGCCGACCTGCTCGCCGAGGCCTTCTCCGAGGGCCCGGTGGTGATCGGCCCGACCATGCGGGCACTGTCCGCCGCGCACGTCAGCTCGGTGGAGGCGATGGCCGGCATGGAGGCCGTGGTGGGCTGGCGGGGTGCGCCACGCCCGGTGCACGCCTCCGAGCTCCTGCCCGAACGCGCCCTGCTCGGCGACCGCGCGGCCATAGACGCCCTGAACGAGCACCTCGTGTTACCGTTGGCCGCCGCCAGCGCCGATCTATCGGACACGCTGGACGCCTATCTGGATTGCGGTGGAGCCGTCGAGACCTGCGCCCGCCAGCTGTTCGTTCATCCAAATACGGTGCGCTATCGACTCAAGCGAATCGCCGACATCACGGGCCGGGATCCGATGAACCCGCGTGATGCCTATGTGTTACGTATCGCGGCCACAGTAGGTCGGCTGACACGAACTCGTAACGAATCACCTACTCCTGCCACTGATGTGACTCCCATCACAGATCCTAAGGATGGGGTGTAACGAGATTCGAGCATCGGGCGATCCGGCCAGCCCACGTGGTCTTTTGTGGACTCCTCACAAAACTGCCAAGCAAGCTTCATTCGCGCCGACATCTCGTGAGAGCGGCCTCACAGTGTTTTCTTAAGTCGTGATCGCATTGCTCGCCCCTGGACAGGGCTCTCAGACTCCCGGCATGCTCACCCCTTGGCTCGATCTTCCCGGCGCTGCGGACCGTATCGCGCTGTGGTCGAAGGCCTCGGGGCTGGACTTGCTGCGGTTGGGCACGACTGCGACCGCCGATGAAATCGTCGACACGGCCGTCACCCAGCCGCTCGTCGTCGCGGCTGCCCTCATGGCTTTCGCGGAAATCCCGCGGGATTCGCTTCCCGCGGATACAGTCGTCGCCGGACACTCGGTCGGCGAATTCGCCGCCGCTGCCGTCGCCGGAGTCATCTCCGCCGACGACGCGGTGGTCCTGGCCGCCATCCGCGGAGCGGAAATGGCCAAAGCTTGCGCACTCGAGCCGACCGGTATGTCCGCGGTGCTCGGTGGGGACGAAGCGGAGGTGCTCGCTCGTCTCGATGAACTCGGCCTGATTCCGGCCAACCGCAATGCGGTGGGTCAGATCGTGGCCGCGGGTAAGCTCGAGGCGCTCGAAGCCCTTGCCGCGAACCCGCCCGAAAAGGCCCGCGTCCGTGCACTGCCGGTCGCCGGCGCCTTCCACACCGCGTTCATGGCTCCGGCCCAGGACGCGGTCGCGGAGGCCATTGCCAAGATCGCGCCCAGCGCGCCGGTCCGGACCCTGCTGTCGAACTTCGACGGGCAGCCGGTCAGCTCCGGCCAGGACGCGGTCGACAAGCTCGCTGCCCAGGTCACGCGCCCCGTGCGCTGGGATCTGTGCACTGAAACGATCCGTGCGGCAGGGGTTTCCGCGGTGGCAGAGTTGCCGCCGGCGGGCACCCTGGTCGGCATCGCCAAGCGGGAGCTCAAGGGCACCCCGAATCTGGCGCTGAAGACACCCGCGGACCTCCCCGCGCTCGCCGAACTCACCGCGGCAAGCTAGCTTGGCTCGCGGCCCGCTCCTATCAACGGCGATGGAGCAACCGGGTCGCAAACAATTGAAAATCCACCCTCTACAGGAAATAAGAAGGGAGCCACCACAGTGGCCGCTCTGACCCAGGAACAGATCGTCGAAGAGCTCGGGAAGATCATCGAAGAGGTGACCGGTATCGAGCCCTCCGAGGTGACCATCGAGAAGTCCTTCGTCGACGACCTGGACATCGACTCGCTGTCGATGGTCGAGATCGCCGTCCAGACCGAGGACAAGTACGGCGTCAAGATCCCCGACGAGGACCTGGCGAGCCTGAAGACCGTTGGCGACGCGGTGGCGTACATCCAGAAGCTCGAGGCCGAGAACTCCGACGCGGCCGCTGAGCTGAAGGCCAAGTTCGGCGCCGAGGGCGAGTAGGAACCGACACCGTGACCACTCCTTCCACCTTGAACGGGAACTTTCCCAACGTCGTCGTAACGAGCATGGCGGCGACCACGTCGATCGCCGGTGACGTCGATGCGACGTGGAAGGGCCTCCTCAATGGCGAGAGCGGCATCGACACTCTCGAGGACGACTTCATTGCGGAGTACGACCTTCCAGTTCGAATCGGCGGCCACCTGAAGGTGTCGCCGGACACGCTGCTCGATCGGGTCGAGATCCGTCGCATGGCGTACGTCGAGCGACTGGCGACCGTGCTCGGTCGCGAGGTGTGGAAGAACGCCGGCTCTCCCGAGGTTGACCCGCTGCGGCTGGGTGTGGCCATCGGCACCGGTCTCGGCGGCGGCGACGCGCTGATCGATTCGGTGGACAAGCTGAAGAACGGTGGCTATCGCAAGATTTCGCCGCTGGCTGTTCAGATGGTCATGCCGAACGGTCCGTCCGCCGTCGTCGGTCTCGAGCTCAAGGCCCGCGCGGGTGTGATCACTCCGGTCTCGGCGTGTTCGTCGGGTTCGGAGGGCATTGCCAACGCGTGGCGGATGATCGTCATGGGTGACGCCGACATCATGGTCACCGGCGGCGTCGAGGGCTTCATCGACTCGGTGCCGATCGCCGCGTTCTCCATGATGCGGGCCATGTCGACCCGCAACGACGATCCGAAGGCGGCTTCGCGCCCCTTCGACAAGGATCGCGACGGCTTCGTCTTCGGCGAAGCGGGCGCGCTCATGGTCATCGAGACCGAGGAGCACGCCAAGGCTCGTGGCGCCACCATCCACGCCCGGCTCATGGGCGCGGGTATCACCTCCGACGGGTTCCACCTGGTGGCCCCCGATCCGGAGGGCAGTGGTGCGGCTCGCGCCATGCAGCGCGCGATGCAGACCGCCGGGTTGTCCCCCAAGGACGTGACCCATGTCAACGCCCACGCGACTGCCACCCCGATCGGTGACACCGCGGAGGCCAACGCGATTCACAAGGCCGGCGTGCAGCACGCTTCGGTCTACGCTCCCAAGTCGGCCCTGGGCCACTCGATCGGTGCCGTCGGCGCCCTCGAGTCGGTACTCACGGTGCTCAGCATCCGGGATGGCATCGTCCCCCCGACGCTGAACCTGGACAACCAGGATCCGGCGATCGATCTGGATGTCGTGCACGGCGAGGCTCGCCGTCAGGACATCGAGTTCGCGATCAACAACTCCTTCGGTTTCGGTGGGCACAATGTCGCGCTCGCCTTCGGCCGGTACTGACACGGATTCATCCCGGTAAACCGGAAATCCGGCTCAGCTTTACCGGTCAGTAAGACAAGCGGTCCCGGCGGGGATTTTCGGATGGACGATCCCGCACCCGAAAATCCCCCCGGGACTTAGACATTCGCAGCCGCTCTCAGCGACCGCCTTTCCCCCATGAGGAGAGTTTGCGATGACCATAATGGCCCCCGCGCACGCCGACACCACGACCGATCCCCGTGACCCGCTGGGTCGGTTGCAGCGTTTCTTCGATCCCGGAACCGTTCTCCCGCTCCACCCCCGCGACAAGTCCGGTGTGCTCGCCGCCATCGGTGAGGTCGACGGCGTCCGCACCGTCGCCTACTGCTCCGACGCCACCGTGATGGGCGGCGCCATGGGCGTGGAGGGGTGCAAGCACATCGTCGACGCGATCGACACCGCCATCGATTCCAAGGTTCCCGTTGTGGGCCTGTGGCATTCGGGTGGCGCCCGGCTGGCGGAGGGCGTCGAGGCCCTGCACGCCGTCGGCCTGGTCTTCGAGGCCATGGTCCGCGCGTCCGGCCAGGTCCCCCAGATTTCCGTGGTGCTCGGCTTCGCCGCCGGTGGTGCCGCCTACGGCCCCGCGCTGACCGACATCGTCATCATGGCTCCGGAAGGCCGCGTCTTCGTGACCGGCCCGGACATCGTGAAGACGGTGACCGGTGAGAGCGTGGACATGGCGACCCTCGGTGGCCCGATCACCCACGGCAAGAAGTCCGGCGTCTGCCACATCGTCGCCGACGACGAGTCCGATGCCATGCACCGTGCGCGCCGCCTGGTCTCGATGTTCGCCGAGCAGGGCGAATTCGACCTGGCCGCAGCCGAACACGGCGATGTCGACCTCAAGGCCATGATGCCGGAGTCGGCCAAGCGTGCCTACGACGTCAAGCCGATCATCCACGAGCTGCTCGACAACGTCGACGGCGAGAGCACCTTCGAGGAGCTGCAGGGCGGCTACGCCCGCTCCATGGTGGTCGGTCTGGGCCGGCTCGGCGGCCGCACCGTCGGTGTGCTGGCCAACAACCCGATCCGCCTGGGTGGCTGCCTCAACTCCGAAAGTGCCGAGAAGGCTTCACGTTTCGTGCGCCTGTGCAACGCCTTCGGTATCCCGCTGATCGTCGTCACCGACGTGCCGGGCTACCTGCCGGGCGTCTCGCAGGAGTTCGAGGGCGTGGTGCGCCGCGGCGCCAAGCTGCTGCACGCCTTCGCCGAGGCCCGTGTCCCCCGCGTCACCCTGGTCACCCGCAAGATCTACGGCGGCGCCTACATCGCGATGAACGCCCGCTCGCTGGGCGCTACCGCCGTGTACGCCTGGCCGGGTTCCGAGGTCGCGGTCATGGGCGCCAAGGCCGCGGTCGGCATCCTGCACAAGAAGGCTCTCGCGGCCGCCCCGGAGGAGGAGCGCGAGGCCATGCTGGAGCGGCTGACCGAGGAGCACGAGCGGATCGCCGGTGGCGTCCAGCGCGCCATCTCGATCGGTGTCGTGGACGAGGTCATCGAGCCCGCCAAGACCCGCTCCACCATCGCCGCCGCCCTGGCCGCCGCCCCGGCGCGGCCGCAGCACAACAAGAATATTCCGCTGTAATCGGTTACGCGGCAACGCGATAGCGGGCGGTCTCCTCGGAGACCGCCCGCTTTTCGTTGGCCGGGAACAGGTTTCGCTGTCAGGCGGGGGGAATGTTGGCGTTGTGGCGGAAGACGTTGTCGGGGTCCCAGGCGGATTTGAGGGCGACCAGGCGGGAGTACTTGTCGCCGTAGGATTCCCGGATACGGTGCTCGTCGTGGTCGACGAGGAAGTTGACGTATCCGGCGTCGGAGCGGGCGTGCGGGCGCAGGGCGGCCCAGAAGTCACGGGCCCACTCGCGTTCGGCCGGGAAATCGTCGGGCTCGGCGCTGAGGGCGTTGATGTTGATCGCCCAGCACGGTTGACGGGAACCGCCGAATGCGGTGTTGGCGTTGGGAATCCCGCAGTAGGCACCGCGGAGCGGGAAGATCGGGACCAGGGAGTCGACCAGGCTGCGGCGCGGGAAGTGGTCGACGAGGGTGGCGAGCACCTCGTCGGTGAGCTCGTCCACGTAGAGCGACTTCTCGTAGGCGAACAGGCCCGCCGGGGAGGACTCGTCGAACATCTGCTGCAGGGCGGTGTACGGGATCGGAGTGACGAGCTCCCAGGCCGGAGTGGGAGCCACAACCCGCAGGGGTGCGACGACCGCCTCCAGTTCCTGTGGCTCCCCGAATCCGATCACGACCACGACGAATCCGGGGCGGCCCTGGTGCTCTGCGGGCACGAAGGGCTCGGGCGGGCCGCTGACCGCCAGGATCGCGGCGCAGTAGCCGGTAGGGAGGGCAGCGATGAGATCGCGTCCGGCTGCGAGGCCGGCGACGGCGTCGGCGGGTGTCCAGCAGAGCATGGTCAGTTGCCCGATCGGCGGCAGGTCGTGCAGTGCGAAGGTGAAGGCGGTGACGATGCCGAAGTTTCCGCCGCCGCCGCGCAGCGCCCAGTACAGATCGGGATTCTCGTCCGGAGCGGCGATCACGACACAGCCGTCGGCGGTGACCACCTCGGCGGAAGCCACACTGTCGCAGGTCAATCCGGTGCGCATGGTGAGCCAGCCCATGCCACCGCCGAGGGTCAGCCCGCCGATGCCGGTGCTGCTGATGAACCCGCCCGTGACCGCCAGCGCGTGCTCGGTGGTGGCGGCGTCGACCTGCGCCCAGGTGCAGCCGCCGCCGCAGCGGGCGAGCTTGGTGGCCGGGTCCACCGCGACCGAGTCCAGCGCGCGCAGGTCGATCATCATGGCGCCGTCGGCCACCGCGTGCCCCGCGTAATTGTGGCCGCCGCCGCGCACCGTCAGATCCAGGTTGCCCGTGCGCGCGGCCAGCACGGCGGCCGCCACTCCGGCCGGACTGGCCGGCCGGACGATCACTGCCGGTCTGCGATCGAAACATCCGTTCCAAACCTGCCGCGCCACATCGTATTCCGCGTCTCCCGGGGCGATGACCTCGCCGTCGATGCTCGTCCGCAAGCCTTCGATATCGATCCCCACAGTGGTCATGGTCCCGCTCCTCCGATGGTTTCCGCCGCCACGGCGAACCCCGCGCCATGTCCCGTGACGGCACCGGACCATCGGCGCCGCACCGCATCGACCGCCATCGGTGTCCTGCCGCTACCCCGGCGTTACGCACGGGAGACGCCGAGGGTTCATCGCGGATCCGCGTCAGGACTGGAGGCGGACCTTCTCGGCGGACTCGTTCTGGCTGGCGCATTCCTGATAAGGATTGGGAGTGGCGGGGCGTTCGCCGCAGACCCACCGGACGGTGTCGACGGTGACGGCGATGTCGCCGGTGGATTGTTTGGCACGCTGGTCGGCATAGGCGGTGACGACGGAGAGCGCGGTGGGGCAGAAGCCGGCGCCCTTGGCGGTGGAGGCCACGACCGCCAGGCCCCAGGGGCCGGCGCCGCACTGGACGGCTTCGTGGCCGGCGGCCGGGAAGGCAGCGGCGGAGGTGGCGAGGTGGGACGAGGGGCCCGAGGCGACGGTGGGGCTGTTGTCGTTGCAGGCGGTGAGGACGAAGGCCGTCGCCATGGCCAGGGCCGCACCCGCGATCGCTGTGGTCCGCACGAATCCTCCTGGTATCAGCCGACGTCGCGGCGCAGCCAGGTGACCTCCGCGCCCTCGCCGCCGAGGCGGTAGGGCTCGAGGATATCGTCCCAGGCGGTGCCGAGGGCGCGGTCGATCTCCGCGGCGATCTCGGCGGCGGAGCCGCGGCCGTGGGCGCGGGCCTCGGCGACGATGGCGCGCAGGCGCATTTCACCGACCATGACGTCGCCGCAGGCGCCGGTGGCGCCGCTCCAGAGGCCGAGGCCGGGGACGAAGCTGAAGCGGGCGCCGTCGACGCCCTCGCTGGGGTTCTCGGTGACTTCGAAATACAGCACGGGCCAATCCCGCAATGCTCTCGCTAATTTCCCTCCGGTACCCACCGGGCCGCACCAATCGGTGGTGGCGCGCAGCTGTCCGGGATCGGCCGGCTGCGCGGTCCAGCGCAGTTTCGCGGGGGCCTTGAGAGTGGAGGTGAGAGCCCATTCGACATGCGGGCACAGCGCGGCCGGCGACGAATGGATATAGACGACTCCAGACGTCGCCTCCGCGAACTGACTAGACGCGTGCACCACTGACACCTCCGGCTCGACGAGGGACGTCTTCCCCAACGGCCCCTTCCGAGCTCGGCGTTGCCCGAGTTTACTGGAGTGCCCGGTGTTGCGTGTGTTACTTGATGCCTGTGTCGACCGCTACGCGAACTCCGCGATTACGGCGTCGCTGAGGGGCGGCCACGCCGCTCGGGCCCAGTCCCCGAAATTCTCGTCCGCCAGCGCGAGACACGCCATGCCGATGTCCGGATCCACCCAGAGGAATGTGCCGGACTGCCCGAAGTGCCCGAAGGTCCGCGGCGAGTTCGCGCCACCGGTCCAGTGCGGCGATTTGTGGGCGCGGATTTCGAAACCCAATCCCCAGTCGTTGGGGCGCTGCGACCCGTAGCCGGGAAGGACACCATTGCATCCCGGGAATTGCACTGCGCTTGCTTCGGAAACCAATTCGGCACTCACGACAGCAGGTTCCAGCAATTCCTCGGCGAATCGCAAGAGATCTGCGACCGAGGAGCGGCCGGCATGTCCGGCCGAACCGACCAGCGCCGAGGAGTTCATGCCCAGCGGCTCGAAGACGGCCTCGCGCAGGTACTGGTCGAACGGGATACCGGTCTGCGCCGCAACGAAATCCGCGAGCACCTCGAACCCGGCGCTGGAGTAGATCCGCTTCGCGCCGGGCCGGGCCAGCACCACGGTGGTGTCGAAGGCCAGGCCGGAGGTGTGGGCGAGCAGATGCCGCACCGTCGATCCGGGCGGCCCGGCGGGCTGGTCCAGCTCGATCGCGCCCTCCTCGACGGCCACCAGAACCCCGTATGCCACAAGGGGTTTGGTCACCGAGGCGAGCGGGAAGACGTGCGCGGTGTCACCCTCGGCGTCCACCACGCCCTTGCCGCGGACGACGGCGCCCGCCGCCGCGTTCCGGACCGGCCACTGTCGAATCTGCTCCAGCGCTCGCACACATCGAGAGTACTGCGTCTGATTTTGCCCTCCGCTTCGCTCCGGGCGGGCTGTCCGCCGGTTACGAATGCCGCTGCGACGAAGCGGTTTCGGCAGGCATGGCATTGTTCAGGGCCGACCTCGGCCGCCCGTAGCCGAAGTACACCACCAGCCCGACCGCCGACCACAGTGTGAACGCCAGCCAGGTCACTCCTGGCAGGTGGATCAGCAGCCATACGCACATGGCCACGCCGATGACCGGCACCAGCGGCACCAGGGTCCGGAACGACCGCGGCAGCTCGGGTTTGGTGCGGCGCAGCACCAGCACGCCGATGTTCACCAGCCCGAAGGACACCAGCGTGCCGATATTGGTGGCGTTCACCAGTTCGCCCAGCGGCACCAGCGCCGACAGCACCGCCACCACGCCGCCCACGATGAGCGTGTTGACCGTCGGCACGCGCTTCTCCCCGACCCGCGACAGCACGGCGGGCATGAGCCCGTCGCGGGACATGGAGACCAGGATGCGGGTCTGCCCGTAGAGCACGGTCAGCACCACCGAGGCGATGGCGATGACCGCGCCGCCCGCGAGGATGGTGGCGGGCCAGCCGCGCCCGGTGACCTGTTCCAGCACGGTGGCCAGCGACGCGCCCGAGCTGCTCACGGCGTCCACGCCGACCGCGCCGACGGCCGTCAGCGCCACCAGCACGTACACCAGCGTCACGATCCCGAGCGAAATGATGATGGCGCGCGGCAGATCTCGCTGCGGATTCTTGGCCTCCTCGCCGGCGGTGGAGGCGGCGTCGAAGCCGATGAAGGAGAAGAACACCATCGAGGCCGCCGCCCCGATGCCCGAGACGCCGGCGGGCGCGAAGGGGTGCAGATTCGAGGAGTGGAAGGCGGTGACCGCCACGGCCACGAAGAACACCAGGACCGCGATCTTGATCATGGTGGTGACGGTGGTGACCCGCGCGCTCTCCCGGATGCCGCCGAGCAGCACCACGGTGGCCAGCACCACCACGATGGCGGCGGGCAGGTTGATCACCCCGCCGTCGCCCGGCGGCTGCGCCAGCGCGTCCGGAATCCGCCAGCCGATGGTCGATCCCAGGAACTCGTTGAGGTACGCGCCCCAGCCGACCGCGACCGCCGCCACCGACACGCCGTACTCCAGCAGCAGGCACCACCCGCAGATCCAGGCGATGATCTCGCCCAGCGTCGCATAGGTGTACGAGTAGGCCGATCCGGACACCGGCACCGCGCCGGCCAGTTCCGCGTAGGACAGGGCCGAGAACAGCGCGGCCAGTGCGGCGATGACGAAGGAGACGACGACGGCGGGCCCGGCCAGCGGTGCGGCCTCGCCCAGCACCACGAAGATACCGGTGCCGAGGGTGGCGCCGACCGACAGTGCGATCAGCGAGATCAGGCCCATGCTGCGGCGCAGTGCGGTGTGTGCTCCATCGGAGGTGAGCTGTTCGACGGGCTTGGTCCGCAGCAATGATGCGGTAATCCGCTGGAGTCCGGGCATGTGCGGCCACGCTACCGGGTCGGACCGGCCGAAATGGCATCAGGGTCGCGCACCGGCCGGGGGATACGCACTGCTCACAGCTATGTACTGGCGTCGCGGTGGTCTTCACCCTCGTCACTGCGACCCCGCACAGACCGTATGCCCGGTTACGATCGGACCCATCATGAGTGAGCAGGTCACGATCCATGGCGAGGTGGACGCGGGCTTCGGCCCGGTCGCCGACGCGTTCCGCCGCAACTTCGACCGGCACGGGGAGATCGGTGCGGCGGTGGCGGTCTACGACGGGGATCGGCCCGTGGTGGATCTGTGGGCGGGGCATCGCGATCGCAAGCGCGGGGGAATGTGGGAGCGCGACACCATGGCCCCGGTGTGGTCCTCGACCAAGGGCATGACCGCGTTCGCGGTGGCGTCGGTGGTGTCGCGGGGACTGCTGGACTACGAGGATCCGGTGGCGCTGCACTGGCCGGAATTCGCCGCGCACGGCAAGGAGTCCATCACCGTGCGGCAGCTGCTGGACCATCAGGCCGGGCTGGCGGCGCTGGATCGGCCGTTCCGGCTCGCGGATATGGCCGATCTGGATCGGATGGCGGTGGTGCTGGCCGAGCAGAAACCGTTGTGGCGGCCGGGAACCCGGCACGGCTATCACCCGATCACGGCCGGGCTGTATCAGGGCGAGCTGCTGCGGCGGGTCGATCCGGAGCATCGCACGCTGGGCCGCATCTTCGCCGAGGACATTGCCGGACCGTTGGGCGCGGAGTTCTATATCGGCCTGCCGGACGAGGTTTCGCTGGATCGGGTGGCCGCGCTCTCGGCGACCGCGGGCCTCGACATTCTGCGCTATGAGCGAGATCTGCCGGTGCGCATCGGCATTCAGCTCTACAGCAAGCGCGGCCTGTCCTTCCGCGCACTGAACAGCCCGCAGGTCGGTGCGCCCGCGCGGGCCGCCCGGCGCGAATTCCTCGCGGTGGAGAGCCCGGCCGCCGGTGGTGTCGGCACCGCGCGGGCGCTGGCGCGGGTGTACGGCGCGGCGGCGGGGCAGACCGGTGAGCTGCCCATCGAGCCCAGCCTGCTGGACCGCCTGGGTTCCCCCGACACCGCCGACGACGTCCCGGCCGAGGACCTGGTGCTGCTCACCCCGAGCCGCTACCACCTGGGCTTCCGCCGGTCGCGCGGCAGTTTCCGGTTCGGCTCCGACCAGCGCGCCTACGGCACCACCGGCTACGGCGGCTCGTTCGGATTCGCCGATCCGGCAACGGGTCTGGGGTTCGGCTATGTGATGAACCGCCTGGGTATGGCGGTGCTCGACGATGTCCGTTCGCGCAATCTCCGTGAGGCCCTGCTCCGCTGTCGCTGACCGAAAGGAAGAGGTCCATGCCGCCGCAACCGTGGGTGATGCCCGACGAAGGACAGCCACATCGGCGGACCTGGATGGCCTTCGGGGCCGATGAGCGGGTGTGGACGCCCGAGCTGCTCCCCCGCATTCGCGAGGATGTGGCCCGGATCGCCCGCACCGTCGCGCGATTCGAGCCGGTGTCGATGCTGGTGCGGCCGGAGGAATTCGATCTGGCCCGTGCGCTGGCCGGACCGGAGGTGGCGCTGGTGCCCGCGGAGATGGACGATCTGTGGCTGCGCGACAGCGGCCCGGTGTTCGTGGGCGGCGACGGGGCCATGGCAGCGGTCGATTTCAACTTCAATGCTTGGGGCGACAAGCAGGAGTATCAGGAGGATGCGCGGCTGGCCGGGCTGGTCGCCGAGCGCACCGGGGCGGAACTGCTGACGACCGGGCTGGTGCTGGAGGGCGGCGGCATCGAGGTCGACGGGGCGGGCACCGCCATCGTCACCGAGAGCTGTGTGCTCAACGACAATCGCAATCCCGGCTGGCAGCGCGAGGAGGTGGAGGCGGAACTGGCTCGGCTGCTGGGGATTTCGAAGGTCATCTGGCTGCCCGGGATCGCCGGTTACGACGTCACCGACGGGCACACCGATTTCTACGCGCGGTTCGCGGGCCCGGGCGTGGTGGTGGCCGGTCGCGAGGACGATGTGGACTGCTACGACTACGACGTCACCCGCCGCCATCTCGCCATCCTCCAGGACTCCGCCGATGCCCTGGGCCGCCCGCTGCAGGTGGAGGTGATTCCCGGCCCGGCGCGGGTGCGCGACGAGTTCGCCGATGACGAGTTCGCGTCCGGCTACATGAACTTCTATGTCTGCAACGGCGCGGTCCTGGCCCCCGAGTTCGGGGATCCGGAGGCCGACGCCTTCGCCGAAGCCACACTGGCGCGGCTGTTCCCGGGCCGCCGGGTGGTGCAGATCGGTATCGACGCGGTCGCCGCGGGCGGCGGCGGCATCCACTGCACGACCCAGCAGGAGCCGGCGTAGACCTCAGCCGTGTTCCACGTCGTGCACGTGGTGCACGAGGTCGTGCAGGAAGTACCGCGCCATGGAGTCGATGGTGAACGCGGAACCGTTGCTGCGCAGCGCGGCCTGGTCGAGTTCGGTGGATGGCACGGCTTCGAAGGCGCGGGCGGCGGTCTCGGCGGCGGCCGTGAGTTCGACTGCGACGGTGGCCGTTTCGGCGGTGGTGTAGTCCGCGGCGATGGCGGTGGCGTCCTGGTCCCAGTTGGCGAACATGGGAATGCCGTTGTCCCCCACGGAGACCGCGGTGTCGTAGGCGGGGATCACCGGGCCGGGGCGGGGCCCGCCGGTGCGGGCGATGTCGAGGCGGTGGGTGAAGATGAGGCACACGTCGCGGACGTGGGCCGCGTACTCGAGCGGCGACCAGGTCGATTCATCGGGCCGTTGCCGGGCGTCGGGTCGCTCCAGGGCGGCGGCGAGGCGGGCGGCACTGGCGCGGGCCGACCCCGGCACCGCCGCGAAGGCGGTGGCGGCGGGGTCGAATCCGCACTCGGCGCAGGCGCGTTCGAGCACCCACGTCCAGTCCTTGGCATCGGGAACGATCGGCATGACGACCAACTTACGGTGCCGTCACTCCATCAGCTGGTGTGCCTTCTCGAACAGTTCGAGGGTGATGGCGTGCAGGAAGTCGCCGACCTGCTTGGGGGCCTTGCCCGCACAGGCCCGGGCGTGCGTGCCCTCGAGCACGATGCCGAGCTTGAAGCAGGCCAGCACGGTGTACCAGGTGACGTGGGTCAGGTCGCGGTCGGAGAACTTCGCGTAGTGGGCGATCATCTCCTCGGGTGTGGGCAGGCCGCCGACCGCGCCGAGGGAGCCGACCAGCGCCGCGCCGGTGGTGCCGGGGACCGGGCGGGTGGCGATCTGCCAGCCCAGGTCCAGTAGCGGGTCGCCGATGGTGGACATCTCCCAGTCGACCATGGCCACCACCTCGGGGCCGTCGTAGGAGAACATCATGTTGGCGAGGTGGCAGTCGCCGTGCAGGATGCCGGCTTTCGGCTGGGCGGGGCGGTTGCGGTCGAGCCAGTCGCCCACCTGGGCGACGCCGGGGATCTCCGGGCCGGGGTAGCCGTCGTTGACGCTGTAGGAGTCGAGTTCCTTGAGCCAGCGCGGCACCTGGCGTTCCAGGAAGCCCTCCGGCTTGCCGTAGTCGGCCAGGCCGAGCGCCTCGTGGTCGAGCGAGCCGAGGCGGGCGATGGCCTCGACCGCGGACAGGCCCATCTGCCGGCGCACCTCGGGGTCGGAGGCGTGCGGTTCGGGCAGCTCGTTCTGCGGGTTGAAGCCGACGATCGGCTCCATGAGGTAGAAGGACGCGCCGAGCACGGATTCGTCGGGGCAGGCGGCGATCACCTTGGGGGCGCGGATCTCGGTGTCGCCGAGGGCGCCGAGGATGCGGGATTCGCGCTGGATGACGGTATTGCTGGCGGACCGCAGATGCTTGGGCCCGCGGCGCAGCACGTACTCGCGGCCGCCGCGGCGGAAGCGGAGCATGATGTTCTGAGTGCCGCCGCCGAGCAGCTTCACCTCCTCGAACTCCCCGCCGGGCAGGCCCTGCTCTTCCATCCACTTTCCGACGATGGCGAAATCGACGACGTCACGATCCACTTCGACCGGCTGCGCAACAGACATGCCGCCTATTCTGCCGCAGGCCGGCAACAGAACTGAAGGCGTCCGCCCGCAGTAGTGGCGAGGGCCTCGTTCACGCAGGTCGGGAAGCGATGCGGTGCGGTGGCAGGCGTAATGTGCGTGGTCAAATGCGCACCCTGTTGATCGACAACTACGACTCGTTCACCTACAACCTGTATCAGCTGATCAGCGAGGTGAACGGGGTCGAACCCGTGGTCGTGCGCAATGACGAGGCGGCCTCGATCGAGGAGCTCGGGCTCGGGGAGTTCGACAACATCGTCATCTCCCCCGGGCCCGGACGGCCGGATGTCCCGCGCGATTTCGGCATCTCGGCGGCCTTGATCGCCGGAGCCGAGCTGCCGGTGCTGGGAGTATGCCTGGGGCATCAGGGCATCGTGATCGCGGCGGGTGGGCAGGTGGTCGCCGCGCCGCAGGCCCGGCACGGGTACCCGGATCTGATCAGCCATGACGGGCGGGACCTGTTCGCCGGTGTGCCGCAGGGCTTCTCGGCGGTGCGGTATCACTCGCTGTGCGCGGCTCGACCATTGCCGGAGGACCTCGAGGTCACGGCGACCACGCCGGACGGGGTGATCATGGGCGTGCGGCATCGCACCCGGCCGCACTGGGGCGTGCAATTCCATCCCGAGTCGATCTCCAGCAAGCACGGGGAACTGCTGCTGCGCAATTTCGCCGAGTTGACCGCGGAATATCAACGGCGGCAGGGCATTTCCCAAGAGCCCACACGAACGATGCCCGCGCGTCTCCGGATCGGAGTCGAGACCTCGAGACCGCCCGCCGTCGGCGCGCCCGTCCGCTATCGGGTCGAGCAGACGGTCGTGGAGCGGGCCGTCGATACCGAGGCGGCCTTCGACACGCTGTATGCCGGTTCCCCGCATGCCTTCTGGCTCGACAGCGAGCATGTGGAGCCGGGGCTGGATCGCTTCTCGTTCCTGGGTGACGCGTCCGGGCCGCTGGCGGAGGTGGTGCGGTATCGGGTCGGCGGCGGCCGGGTCGAGATCGAGTCGGCGGCCGGACCGCGCACGGTGCCGGGCGGGGTGCTGGATTACCTATCCGCGGAGCTACGCCGCCGCGAGATCGAATTCCCGGATGTACCTTTCGATTTCGCCGGTGGCTATGTCGGCTATCTCGGCTACGAGATGAAGGCCGACTGCGGCGCCGAGGCCGTGCATCGCGCGGCCACCCCCGACGCCCAGTGGATCTTCGCGGACCGCTTGATCGTGGTCGACCACGAGGCGGGCCGCACCCATCTGCTGGCGCTGGCCGAGCCGGATGCCGCTGCCGCCGCACGGGATTGGCTGGCAGCCACCCGGGCCGTGGTGGAAACCCTTCCGAACTGGGAGAATCCGCCGGACCTCGAGCTGAGCGCCGACGAGGGCACGGTCGCGCCGTTTCTCACGCGCGGCCGGGACCGCTATCTCGCCGATGTGGCGGCCTGCCGGGAGCAGCTGCTCGCGGGCGAGTCGTACGAAATCTGCATCACCGACAGTGCTCATCCCCCGGGCGACGCCGACGGCCTCTCCGTGTATCGCACGCTGCGCCGGTGCAATCCGGCCCCCTACGCGGCATTCTTGCGCTTCGCCGGGCTGGAGGTGGCGTCTTCCTCGCCGGAGCGCTTCCTCAAGGTGGATCGCTCCCGCACGGTGGAGAGCAAGCCGATCAAGGGCACCGCCCCGCGCGGTGGCACCGCCGCCGAGGATGAAGAGCTGAGAGCCGAGCTGGCCCGCAGCCCCAAGACCCGCGCCGAGAACCTCATGATCGTGGATCTGCTCCGCAACGACCTGGGCCGGGTCTGCGAGATCGGCTCGGTGCACGTCCCCAAGCTCATGGCCGTCGAGACCTACACGACCCTGCACCAGCTGGTCTCCACCGTGCGCGGCACCCTCCGCCCCGACCTGGACGTCATCGACTGTCTCCGAGCCTGTTTCCCCGGCGGTTCCATGACCGGCGCCCCCAAACTCCGCACCCTCGAAATCATCGACTCTCTCGAAACCGAGGCCCGCGGCATCTATTCCGGCACCATCGGCTTCCTCGGCCTCGGCGGCACCGCCGACCTGAACATCGTCATCCGCACCGCCGTCCGCCACGACAATCGCTGGCGAGTCGGCGCGGGCGGCGCGGTCGTCCTCGACTCCGACCCGGCCGACGAGTACCACGAAATGGTCTGGAAGGCCGCCGCCGCGCTGCGCGCTCTGCCAGGATTGGGCGTCCCGCCCCGCGACCGCATTCCCTCGGCCAGGTAGATCCGGCGCGATGGCGTCCTGCGGTGTCACTTGCGGCGGGAGCGGCGGGACTTGCCTTCGGGCGGTTCGGGTTCCGGGTTCTCGCGGGTTCCGGTGAGACGGCCGAGCAGGGAGACGCCGGGGAGTTTGTCGAGACGGGTGAAGACCTCCTCGCCGAGGGCGGTGACCGCCTCGAGCCGGGTGAGGATCTTGTCGTAGGCGACGAAGGCGGGTTCGGCCAGGGCGAGGGTGCGATCGAGGCGGTCGATGGTGGAGTTGAGGCGCTCGACGGCGATGGTGAGGCTCTGGATCAGGTCGGGTAGCTGAGCGGCGAGCTGAATGGAGGCGGGCGGGAGGCGGACGGCGGTGTCGAAGGCGGTGGACGCGGTCACCTGGGCGGAATCCAGGGCCTGACCGGCCGCGCTCTGGGCGGCTTCGACCGCGGCCTGGGCCGCCGCCAGGATGTCCCCGGCGGTGGGGACGCGCGAGGTCGAGGGTTTGGCGGGCTGACGGTCGCTCCCCTTGGGGTTGGTCATACCTCTACTGTGCCGCACGGTTTTCAGATTTGCCGGGAGGGCCGGGCATGCGGTTTTGTCGGAGGATCGTGGCATAGTTCGACCACGATGAAACTGACCATGGGTGGCCATACGACGGTTCCGACATCGCTTCTGACGCTTGTGCTTTCGTGGCGGTCGGAACATGCGGTGCGGGCGCAGGCGGTGCTGGTGGCGGAGCACGGGCGGGCCCGGTCGGACCGGGATTTCGTCTGGTTCGACGCGCCCCGGCACGTCTCGCAGGCGGTGACGCTGGATCGGGAGCCCGCGCCGGGAACGGCGCGGCTGTCGGTCTCGCTCCCGCGCACCGAGCCGGAGGTGGCGGGGATCGTGGTCATCGGTTCGGTGCCAGGCGGTTTCGCCGATGTCGCGGGCCTGCGGCTGACCGTGTTCGACCACGACCATCCGGTCGCTTGGTACGACATCGACACGCCGGACCCGGCACCGGCCCTGGTGCTGGGTGAGTTCACGCGCGCCGAGGAGGGCTGGGAGTTCCGGGCGCTGGCCGACGCCGGGGTCAGCCTGGCCGGACTGGTGCGCGAGTTCGGGGTGCGGATCGATCCCGCGCACGGCCTCGCGCCCGAGCCGCGCCGCACGCCGCCGCCCCCGGATCCCGAACGGGCGGAATGGCATCCGGATCCCCGCGATCCGGCCCGCCTGCGCTGGTGGGACGGCACGACCTGGACGGCATCGGCCCGCCCTGCCCCGCCTCAGGATGCCCGCCACTGCCCGCGCTGCGGTACGCCGCGCCGCCGCCTGTTCGGCGCGGCGCTGTTCGGCGCCACGCCGCTGTGCCGCGAATGCGCCACCGAGACAGCCGAATACCTGCGCACCTGGCGGCCCCGCGCCGAGCGCACCCTGCGTGGCCTCTCCCCGCACGACGACTGGGAGACGCTCTGGGCCGCGCTGCGCTTCCAGCGCGTCGACCGCGCCGCCGCCCTGGATCTGCTGCGCCCGCTCGCCCTCGATCAGCTGGAACGCCTGGTCGCCTTCACCTTCGCCGACGGCGTGGTGGACGAGTCCGACGTGGACGACTTCGAGGACACCGTCGCGGAGCTGTCCCTGTCGGGCCCGGTCATCGAGGACCTGCGCCGCCGCCTGCACCGCGGCCGCCTGCTCACCCGGCTGCGGTCGGGCGAGCTGCCGCAGCAGTCCGCCACGGGCCTGCACCTGGATCCCGACGAACGGGTCCACCTGAACCTCCCCGCCGTGCACATCCGGCAGCTGGCCCGCGGCCCCAAGCGCACCGAGGGCCGTCTGATCGTCAGCAACCGTAAGCTGCGCTTCACCGGCGCGGACACCGGCACCGAAATGCCCTGGGCCCGTGTGGTTTCGGTGACCGCCGCCGATGGACTGGTCGAGGTGTCGGCCACCTCCTCGCGTGGCGGCGCGATCCTCGAGGTCGCCGATCCCGACTTCGTGGCCGCCGCCATGGAGGGCGCGCTGCGCATCGCCAAGCGCCTGGCCCTCACCCCGGGCCGCCGCGACACCCGTTCCATCCCACCGGATGTCAAGGCCGTGGTCTGGCAGCGCGACGGCGGCAAATGCGTCGAATGCGGCGACAGCCACTACCTGGAGTTCGACCACATCATCCCGATCAGCCGCGGCGGGGCCACCAGCCCCGCCAACCTGCAGATCCTCTGCCGCGCGTGCAACCGCACCAAGGGCGCGCACATCTGACCGGAGCCGTCGGTCGAACCGCCCGGATTCCGGCCCGCGACAGACTCGTTCGACCTCGGTGACGTGGGCCCACCCGGCCACGCAGCCGGCCGCGTCGACACGCGGCGCAGGGTCGAATGTGGGCAATCCGACGGCGTGCGATGAATCATGTTGAGCGGCACGCGGTGTGGATCTAGCGTCCGAGGAAGGCTGGTCGAGGAAGGGGATCCGACATGCAGGTGGCGGTTGTGGGCGGTACCGGGACGCTGGGTGCGCCGGTGGTGCGGGATCTGGTGACGCGCGGGCATACGGTGCGGGTGCTGAGCCGGTCCGCGCCCGCCGACCCGGTGCCGGGGACCACGCATCACGCGGTGGATCTGGTCACCGGTGCGGGGATGGACGCGGCACTGGAAGGTGTGTACGCGGTGGTGGACGCGGCCTCCCATCGCGGACTGCGCAGCGCACGGGTGATGGTCGACGGTGTACGCACCCTGCTGGCCGCCGAGCAGCGCGCCCGGGTCGGCCACCATGTGGAGATCTCGATCGTCGGCTGCGAGCGGGTGCCGTTCAGCTACTACCGCACCAAAGTCGCGCAGGAGCGGGTGGTCACCCAGGGCCCGGTGCCGTGGACCCTGTTGCGCGCCACGCAGTTCCACGAGCTCATCGACGAAATGGTCGGCGCGGCCGCGAAGTTTCGCATCGCGCCGCGCACCGGCATGCGGTTCCAACCGGTGGACGTGGTCGCGGTGGCGGGCCGCCTGGCCGACGCGGTCGAGGCGGGCCCGTCCGGCCGGGTCCGCGATCTGGGCGGTCCGGTCGTGCAGACCCTCGGCGAGCTGGCCGAACTTCGGGGTCACGCGCTGGGGCAGGCGCTGCTGCCGCTGCCGGTGCCGCCGGTCGGCCGGATCGTGCGGCGGGTGCGCGACGCTGCGCTGTGTCTCGACACCGATGGCGAGACCGTGTCATACGACTACGCCGAGTGGCTGCGGCGGCAATACGGACAGCGGTGAGCTGACCTGTTCCGATCGCCGCGGGAGCGGTGATCGGCGCACCCGGCGCCGCGCTCTACCGGAGCGGTACCCGTGGATCAGCGCTTCACGCGCAGCACGGTCGGTTCGGCACAGAACTGGCCGGTCGCCTGGTCCAGACTGAGGCCCGTGCGGTTCAGCCCGCCGCTGTCGATCACCGTGCACTCGCTGCCGCCGACGCGCCCGGTCCCGTCGTCGAGGAGCCGGACCTCGGCGGTGACCAGGGGTTGGAGTTTCTCGGCGTCGAAGGTCCAGAATTCGATGTTCCAGAGTTCGTAGCTGTCGCGCGCGGTGACCACGGTGTAGCCGGCCGTGGAGGTGTCGATGCCGATGCCCGCGAGTTCGCCCGCGCGCTGGAGCTGCCCGTCGCCGGCCGCGTGGTAGATGACGTAGCGAGTGTTGGCGCTGGCCAGCATGATCGGGATGATCAGCTCGTCGCGGCCGTCGTTGTCGAGGTCGCGCAGTCGTGGCTCGGTGGTGCCGACGGCCTGTTCGGTGAGGGTCTGCAGCGGTGCGCCGACGGGGTCCAGCACCGTGATGGCGACCGACCCCTGCTGTCCCGTACCGCGGTGCCGCACTTCGAAGGTCAGCCCGGCGGCGTCGTGGGATTGCAGGTAGCAGTCGGGAGGCGTGGCGGCCGAGGCGATATCGCCGCAGGGCGGGAGGGCGGAGACGGGGGTGACCGGACCGGGGACGACGTGATCGCTGGTGTGCGGGGAGAGGTTGCCGGCCATGGGTGCGGTGGCGGGGTGTTGTGCGCACGCGGCCAGCGTGAGCGTGGCGGCAGCCAGCACCGCGGCCACGAGATTCCTCCCCATGGAAGCGAGGATAGCGACGAATGCGCAGCAATCGGACCGAGCGAGGCCGGCCCCACATATATCCGACATCATGTGCACAACTGCGCACATATAGGCTTATAGTAACTGTGTGCTCGACGTGCTCCGCGATCCCCGGTTCCGCAAGCTGTTCACCGCCCAGGTGGTTGCCCTGATCGGCACCGGACTGCTCACCGTGGCCCTGGGCCTGCTCGCCTACGAGGTGGCCGGGGGCCAGGCGGGCGCGGTGCTGGGCACCGCGCTGGCCATCAAGATGGTGGCGTATGTGGCTGTCGCGCCGGTGATCTCGGCGCTCACCCTGCGGCTGCCCCGGAAGCTGGTCCTGGTGTCGGCGGACGCGGTGCGCGCGGGAATCGCGCTCATGCTGCCGTTCGTCACGCACACCTGGCAGATCTATGTGCTGATCGCGCTGCTGCAGTCGGCCTCGGCCACCTTCACGCCGGCGTTCCAGTCGCTGATCCCCTCGATCCTGGTCGACGAGGAGCACTACACCCGCGGGCTGTCGCTCTCGCGGCTGGCCTACGACATGGAGTCGCTGCTGAGCCCGGTGCTGGCGGCCGCGCTGCTGACGGTCATCAGCTATCACTCGCTGTTCGTGGGCACCGCGGCCGGTTTCGTGGGCTCGGCGCTGCTGGTGGTGACCACCCGGCTGCCCCGGCTCGCCGCGCCCGAGCGGTCCGACCCGCTGCTGCGGCGCATCACCGCGGGCGCCCGGATCATGATGAACCGGCCGGTGCTGCGCGGGCTGCTGGCCATGAACATGGTGGTGGCCGCGGCCACCGCGCTGGTGATCGTGAATACCGTTGTGTACGTGCGGGATCAGCTGGGCGGCTCCAACACCGCGGTGGCACTGGCGCTGGGCTGCTTCGGATTCGGCTCCATGGCGGTCGCGCTGTCGACCCCGCGATTGCTGGCGCGGGTGCCGGACCGCAGTTTCATGATGACCGGCTGCGTGCTGCTGCCACTGGGCCTGATCGCGGCGTCGCTGCCGACCCTGCTCCCCCGCGGGGCCGGTGCGCTCGTGCTGGCGGTGACCTGGGTGCTGCTGGGCGCGGGCACCTCGATGATCAACACCCCGTCCGCCCGCCTGCTGCGCGCCCAGTCCGAATCCGACACCCGCACAGCCGTTTTCACCGCGCAGTTCTCCCTCTCGCACGCGTGCTTCCTGGCGACCTACCCGGTCGCGGGCAAGCTGGGCGCGCTGGCGGGCCTGCCGACCACGGCGATCGTGCTGGCCGCCGTCGCTACACTGGCAGCTACGACGGCGGCCCGCGCCTGGCCCGCACACGTGCCGACGGGCCCCGAGGCGGTGACGGCGGCGGCAGGAAGGTGAACTGGTGAGCGAGGAGACCGAACCGGCACCTGCCGCACCCAGCCTCATCCACCCGGTCCGTCCGGATCAGCCCCACCTGGACGTGGCCACCGCCACCTTCCGCATGCTGTCGGATCCGACCCGCCTGCACATCCTCTGGATCCTCGCCTCCGACGAGGCCGATGTCACCGCCCTCACCGAGGCCTGTGGCGCCTCCCGCACCGCGGTCAGCCAGCATCTGGCCAAACTCCGCTTCAGCGGCCTGGTCGACACCCGCCGCGAGGGCCGCCGCATCATCTATCGCATCCGCGACGGCCACCTGGCCCGCCTGGTCCGCGAGGGCCTGAACCACGCCGATCACATCGTGACCGGCGAACCATCGCACGAATAGCGAGTATTTCCCGGGACTCGGCTCCTGGTCAGTGGGACGTGGTATCGCCGAGTGCCCGCATGCGCCGTGACGATATGCCTATTCGAAATATCTCGAGACGAATAGTGAGAGGTCGCGCATGCATCCCGAGCAGGGCAGCCCATTCGATGTGATCATCATCGGTGCCGGATTCGCCGGACTCTACGGCGTCCACCAGGCGGCGAAGGCCGGATTGAACGTGCTCGGCCTGGAGGCGGGCGAGGGTGTCGGCGGCACCTGGTTCTGGAACCGCTACCCGGGTGCGCGCTGCGACGTGGAGAGCGTCGACTATTCCTACTCGTTCGACGAGGACCTGCAGCAGGGCTGGACCTGGACCGAGCGTTTCGCCGCCCAGCCGGAGATCCTCGCCTACATCAACCATGTGGCGGACCGCTTCGAGCTGAAGCAGCGCTACCGGTTCGGTCAGCGCGTCGTCGGCGCCCGCTTCGACGACGAGGCGGCCGTCTGGACGCTGCGCACCGAGGCCGGCGACGAATTCCGCTCGCAGTTCGTGGTTTTCGCCACCGGCTGCCTGTCCGCGCCGATCAAGCCGAACATCCCCGGCATCGAAACCTTCGCGGGCGAGGAGCTTTTCACCGCGCAGTGGCCGGAGCAGGGCGTGTCCTTCGAGGGCAAGCGGGTCGGCGTCATCGGCACCGGCTCCTCCGGCATCCAGGTCGCGCCGATCATCGCGCGGGAGGCCGAGGCACTCACCGTCTTCCAGCGTTCGGCCAACTTCAGCGTTCCGGTGCCCAACCGGCCGTGGACCGACGAGGAGCAGGGCGAGATCCGCGCCACCTACCAGCAGCGGCGCGAGAACTCCTACTACGCACCGGCCGCCACCCCGCACCGCTCGCTGGAGACCAAGGCCCTGGACCTGACCGCCGAGGAGCGCGAGCAGGCCATGCAGGACCGCTGGGACGGCGGCGGCGTGCTGTTCAACAAGGTCTTCCCCGACCAGAACAGCGATCTGGCCGCCAACGAGCTGGTGCGCGAGTTCGCGGTCGCCAAGATCCGCGCCAAGGTGGACGACCAGGCGGTGGCCGACGACCTCATCCCCTACGACCACCCGATCGGCACCAAGCGCATCTGCACCGACTCCGGCTACTACGAGATGTTCAACCGGCCGAACGTGTCGCTGGTGAACCTGCGCCGCGAGGCCATCGAGGAGGTCACCCCGACCGGCATCCGGACCGCCGACAAGTTCATCGAACTCGACGCGCTGGTCTACGCAACGGGTTTCGACGCCATGACCGGCGCGCTGCTGCGCATCGACATGCACGGCGCGCGGGATGCCCGCCTCGGTGAGCTGTGGGCCGACGGGCCGGTCACCTACCTGGGCTTCGGCATCCCCGGCTTCCCGAACATGTTCAGCATCAACAGTGTCGGCACCCCGTCGGTGATGGCGAACATGGTGCTGCACTCCGAGCAGCAGCTGGACTGGGTGCTGGCGCTGGTGGAGCACTGCCGCGCCAACGGGATCCGCAAGGCCGAGGCCAGCGCGGAGGCGGCGGTCAAGTGGACCGATCACCTGCTCGAGGTCGCCGAGGGCACGCTGTTCGTGAAGGCCAACTCCTGGTACATGGGCGCGAACATCGAGGGCAAGAAGCGCGTATTCATGCCCTACATCGGCGGTTTCGGCAACTACCGCCGCTACTGCGACGACGAGCGCGACAACGGGTATCCGAACTTCGAGCTCACCGCGTAGTCGGCCCGGACCCGGCGAAACCGGCTCGCTTCCTCTCGGCGGCGGGCCGGTTTCGTCGTCCGTGGTCAGGCGGGCAGGCCCAGACCGGCAGCCAGGACGGGCCACGACCGCTTCAGCGCGTCCTCCCAATAACCCCACGAGTGGGTGCCGGTCGGCGTGAAGTCGTAGGTGGCCGCGATGCCGAGGCCGTCGAGCTTGCCCTTCAGATTGTGGCTGCAGAAGTCGGTGGCGGCCTCGATCCCGCCACCGATGGTCAACTGCTGGAGCCAGCCGTCCGTGCCCGGCAGGGTGTGCGGGCCGCCGGGGGCGTCCCACCGGCCCGGCAGCCCGGAACCACTGGAGATGAACAGATTCAGGCCGCGCAGCTGGTCGGCGTGCACATAGGGATCGTTGGCGGCCCACTCGGGATCGCCCTCGGGGCCATACATGTTCGCGCTGTCCCCGCCGCCCTTGGTGACCACGTCATCGGCGAAGTGATATCCGATGGGGTCACTGATCTGGGCGCAGCCGCTGTAGACCGCAACCGACCGATACAACCCGGGCGCGGCGATGGGCAGCTGCAACGCCGAGGTGCCCGCCATCGACAGACCCGCGATCGCGTTGCGCCCGTTGGCATTCAGCGCCTCGTCGATGAGCGGTGGCAATTCCTCGGTCAGGAAGGTCTTCCACTTGTTCACGCCCAGAACGGGATCCGGGGCGCGCCAATCGGTGTAGTAGGTGAAATCCCCGCCGATCGGCTGCACCACATCGACGTTCTTCTCGGCCAGAAAGTCCAGCACATCGGTCTGCGTCTGCCAGGTCACGGCGTCGGCGGCGCCCGCGCCACCGAGCAGGTACAGCACCGGGGCGGGCCCGGAGGTGCCGGCCGGCCGGTGTACATCAACCTGAATGCTCTTGTCCATGGCGGCCGAATAGACCTGCAGCGTTACGAGACGGGTGCCGGTGGTCGTGCTGGAGACGATGCGCGAGCCGTCGGCGGAAGTGCCGGTGTAGGTCACCGGGGTGTCCGGTTGGGCGGAGGCCGTGCCCGCGGCCATCGACACCAGAATGGTTGCGATCAAGGCCGATACCGCGCTGCCCAGGGTAATTGTGGAACGCACGCTGACTCCTCCGGCAGGTTCCCGGTTGTCACGAGTCAGCACTTCAGCGTGCCGAGCGGCTTCGGAAAATGCTGGCCCGGAACTGAACTGACTCCGAGAGTACGTTTCCGGCCGTAGGGTCAGGGCACGATTCCCGCCCTCGTTACCACACGTGTACACAAGACGAAACCGGCTCGCTTCCCCTGAAGGCGTGCCGGTTTCGTCGATGTACCGGTCAGGCCGGCAGGCCCAGACCGGTCGCCAGGACGGGCCACGACTTCTTCAGCGCGTCCTGCCAGTACCCCCACGAGTGGGTGCCGGTGGGCGTCAAGTCGTAGGTGGCCGGAATACCGAGGCCGTCGAGCTTGGCCTTCAGGTTGTGGGTGCAGTAGTTGGTGGCGGCCTCGAGCGTGCCGCCCAGGGCCACCTGGTTCGCCCAGCCGCCCGCGCCGGGCAGGGTGTGCGTGCCGCCGAGGGTGTCCCACGGGCCCGGCAGGCCGGAACCGCTGGAAATGAACAGGTTCAGGCCGCGCAGCTGGTCGGCGTGCACGTAGGGATCGTTGGCGGCCCACATGGGATCGGAGTGCGGACCGTACATGTTCGCGCTGTCGCCGCCGCCCGCGGCGACCACGGTATTGACCATGCTGTAGCCGAGCAGATCGCTGATCTGGGCGCAGCCGCTGTAGGCGGCCACCGACTGGTAGAGGCCGGGCGCGGCGATGGGCAGCTGCAGCACCGAGGTGCCGGCCATGGACAGACCGGCAATGGCATTGCGGCCGTTGGTGTTCAGCGCCTGGTCGATGAGCGGCGGCAGTTCCTCGGTGAGGAAGGTCTTCCACTTGTTCACGCCCAGGGTGGGATCCGGCTCGCGCCAGTCGGTGTAGTAACTGAAGCCGCCGCCGATCGGCTGCACCACGTTGACGTTCTTGTCGGACAGGAAGTTCAGGACGTCGGTCTGCTTCTGCCAGGTCGCGGAGTCGGTACCGCCGCCCGCGCCGTTGAGCAGGTACAGCACCGGGGTGGGCGCCGAGGTATCGGCGGCGCGCTGCACATCGACCTCGATGTTCTTGTCCATGGCCGCCGAATAGACCTGCAGGTTCAGGGTGCGTGCGTCGGTGGCCTTGCTGGAGGCGATGCGAGAGCCGTTGGCGGAGGTGCCCGCGAAGTTCAGCGAGGTCCCCGGGTCGGCGGAGGCGGCGCCCGCGGCCACCGGTAGCAGAACGGTTGCGGTCAAGGCCAATACCGCGCTGCCCCAGGTCTTCGTTGAACGCACGCTTTCTCCTTCGGCAGTTTTTCTCTGGCGTGACGAGTCGTTTGTGCAGGTGTCACGAATCAGCCCCCCACGTTGCCCACGGCCTCTTAGCAATTGCTGACTCGAAGCTGAGCTGCGGCTGAGAGGGTGGTGAGCCCCCGGTCGGAGCCGGAAATCGGCTCGGGTGACTTCACTCACAGCCGCCGCTGACCGGGATCCACGCCACTGACGGGCGGCGGTCAGCGCACTGTCGGCGGGCTGTCAGCGCGGGTCGGCATCGTCATGGACACACACGAACAGCCATCACCGAAAGGCACCGCAATGACCGAGAACGCGCACACCGATTCCGCCCTGACCGAGTTCGTCGCGGCCACCGCCGCCGAGTACGGGATGCCCGGCATGGCCGTCGGCATCTGGGTCGACGGGCGGCAGATCCACGCCAATGTCGGCGTGACCAGCACCGAGAACCCGGTGCCGATCACCGAGCACACGATCTTCGCGATCGGCTCGACCAGCAAGACCTTCACCGCCACCGCTCTGATGCAGCTGGTCGCGGCGGGCCGGGTGGATCTGGACGCGCCGGTGCGCACCTATGTGCCGGAGCTGGTGCTGATCGACGAGGAGTCCGCGGCGACGATCACCGTGCGGCAGCTGCTCAACCACACCGCCGGGCTGGAATGGAACATCATCAACGACACCGGCGACGGTGCGGACGGGCTGGCCGCCTTCGTGGCCACGCTGGCCGAGCTGCCGCTGATCGGCGCGCCCGGCGAGCGGGCGTCCTACAGCCAGGCGGGGTTCAACCTGCTGGGCCGCGTCATCGAGAAGGTGACCGGGGAGTCGTTCGAAAAGATCGTCGCCGACGCGGTTCTGGAGCCGGTGGGGCTGGCCGAGAGCTTCTACTTCGAGGGCGATGTCATGACCCGCCGCTTCGCCGCCGGGCACGAGCGGCAAGAGCACGGTGAGCTCGAGGTGTCGCGGGCCTGGAAGGGCAGCCGCGCCAACAACCCCGGCGGCGGGCTCGGCTCCACGGTGTCGGATCTGTTGCGCTGGGGCCGATTCCACCTCGGTGACGGCCGCACCGAGAGCGGCGCGCCGGTGCTGCCGGCCGAGCTGATGCACCGGATGCAGCAGCCGACCGTCGAGCTGCGGGCCAGCACCCTCGCCGACGCCTTCGGCCTGTGCTGGATGCTGCGCGATGTGGACGGGGTCCGCACGGTCGGCCACGACGGTTCCGGCTTCGGCCAGTTCGCCAATTTCCAGCTGGTGCCCGAGCGCGATTTCGCGGTGGTCGTGCTCTCCAACGCCAGCCCGGACGGCATCCCCGCCAACCAGGCCATCATCCGCTGGGCCCTGGAGCACTATCTCGGCGTCGTCGACAAAGATCCCGAGCCGGCCCCCTTCGACGCCGCGCGCGCCCCGGAACTGTTCGGGGTCTACGACATCGACGCCATGACCATGACCTGCTACGCCGACGGCGACCAGCTCTACCTCGACTGCAGGGTCAAACCCGAAATCCGCGCCGCCGCCGGCGCCGAAATCCCCCAGGACCACCCACCCTTCCCCTTCGGCCTCCTTCCCGGCAGCGACGAATACGTCATCACCGACGGCTCTTTCAAGGGCCAGCGCGGCTACTTCACCCGAGACACCAACGGCGACATCACCGCCATCGACCTCGCGGGCCGGGTCTTCACCCGAGTCTCTTGAACCGCTGAACGCGGTGTCAGCGACCGTGTCAGGTCGCCATCAGGGCGCTGTCAGCCGCGCCGGACAAAGTAGGCGCATCGAACAGAACGGGCCCGAACCCGACACCGGATCCGGGCCACTGCCACAACAGATTTCGAAGGAGCACACCATGTCCGCCGCCCTCACCCTGACCGACCAGGACAAGGCCACCATCCGCTCTGCCGCCTACGGTGCCGTCTCCCTGCTCGCCGCCGCCTCCGACAAGCCCCACAAGGCCGCCACCGCCGGTTCCCTCGCGCTGTCGTCGGCCACCGGTCAGATCGGACACGTACTCAACGCGAAGTCCAAGGACATCCACCTGTCCGGCAAGACCGTCGCCGACCTCGCCGACCAGGTTCTCCCGGCCCTGTCCGCCGCGACAGCCCTGCTCGAGCGGCAGGATCCCGCCGAGGCCGACAACTTCCGCACCACCGTGCTGGTCGCCATCGAGGCGGCCGCCCAGGCGAGCCGCAACGGTCAGCCCGGCCCCGTCGTCGACGACATGACCCGCAAGGTGACCGCGGCCCTGCACGCGGCGTGAAAGGCCGGAGCCCACATACTCCAGCTGCCGAGTGCAACCCTGAGATCCCCTCGGCCCGTTGCCTTTCGGCGCATACCGCGCTGACCGCCTCGGTCAGCGCGGTATGCGCCGGTCCGGTCGGGTCAGTGCGTCTTCTCGTCGAGTTCGGCGATCTCGTCGGTGGCTTCCCGGAAGGCCTCGGCCGCTCGAGCGAAGTAATCGAAGAGCAGCTCACGCTGCTCGGGGGTGTAGCTCGCGATGATGTCACCGATCGCGCGCCGGGCGGGAGCCAGCACCGCGTCCAGGTCGGCGGGCTTGCCGACGGGTTCGACGATGACCTTGCGTCGGTCGCCGGGGTCAGCGGCCCGGCGTACATAGCCTGCCGCCTCGAGGCGATCGATGAGCCTGGTGGTGGGACCCGTGGTGAGGCCGGTGCGAGCACCGAGTTGCCCCGGTGTCATCGCCCCGCTCAACTCCAGGATGTTCAGCGCATACAGATCGGTGGCGCCGAGACCACAGGCCTTGGCGCCGGCCTGGGCATGCAGCACAACCGAACTCTGGTATCGGCGGAAGACCCGGCCGTGTTCGTTTCCGGCCCGAGACGTTGACAAGTGCGACACCTCTCTCGTAATCTCTTCCTCGGAGAAGATAACGTGTATAAGAAGAGAAATCTTTTAAGCAGAGACTAGCACGAGGGGAGACGAGGCAGGCCCTGCCGGCCGACTCCCGATACCCCCATGCACGGAAGGAATCACCATGAACACCACCGCCGACACCACCGCCATCACCGCACTGATCGAGCGCAGCCAGGATGCCTGGAACCGCGGTGACGGCTCCGCCTACGGCGCGTGCTTCACCACCGACGCCACCGATGTCACCTACGTCGGCACCGTCTACCACGGTGGTGAGGAAATCGGCCGCGCTCACCAGGCACTGTTCGACAGCTACCTGAAGGGCACCCGGCTCATGGTCGAGATCGTCGAGATCCGCCACTACGGCGCCGACGCTGCTGTCGTCGTGACGCGCGGAGAGTCCGCGAAGGGAGAGCCCCGCAAGCTGGGCAAGCTGGCTACCTACACCGTCGTGCGCGACACCGACGGTCAGTGGCGGATCGCGGCCGTGCAGAAGACCCAGCACAAGCCCCTGATGGAGGCCGTCTCCTTCAAGTTTCAGCCCGCCACCCGCCCGGCCGCACGCTGATGGCCACCCAGCGGTAATCCGTTGAGCAGGCTCAAATCTGGGCGGGGCGGGCGCCGCGGCGGCGTGGCCGCATCTGATGCAGGCGATACCAGGCCAGCGCGAGGAAGATCGCCGCCAGGCCGGCGACGACTCCCATATCGAGCAGCCACGTACCGATGGTGTGTTTCCACAGCGGGTCGGGCCCGCCATTGTGCGGCGAGAGGGTGTCGAGGTCGATGCTGGCCGCTGCAGCGCCGTAGCCCCAACGGGAGGGCGACAGGTAGGACAGCTGTTGCAGAACGGGAGTGCCGGGAAGCCGCACCAGCCCGCCGGTGAGCACCAGTTGTGCCATCGACAGCACGATCAGCAGCGGCAGTGTCTTTTCCGAGGTGTCCACCGCGGCCGACACCAGCAAGCCCAACGTCAGCGACGCGATGCCCAGCATCGCCATCGCCATGATCAACTCCAGCTGGACCGAGGTGAATATCCCCGTCGGCGGGAAGGTCTCACCGATGGTGCCGATCAGGAACAGCACCGCCGTCTGAAGGACGGTGATCACGCCCAAGACCAGCAGTTTCGACATCAAATAGACCCCGGCCGACAGTCCTGCCGCGCGTTCTCTGCGATAGATCGTCTGTTCCTTGACGATCTCGCGAATCGCGTTGCCGGTGCCGACGAAGCAGGCACCGAATATCAAGATCATGAGCTTGGTCGAGGCATCGGTGTTGGTTCCCGGCGCCCCGGTGAAACCGGCGCCCGACGGCACCGCGGCGATCAGGCCGCCCAGCAGCAGCGGCAACGCGCCGAGCAACGCCAGGTAACTGCGGTCCGAGGCGATCACCGCCAGATACCGCCGGCACAGTGTGCTGAGCTGGCTGAGCTTGGACTGCGGCGCGGGCGGCGGCGCCGGTGTGTGTACCTCCGCCGGTCCGGTGACGTCGGTCTGCTCGACAGCGACGTAGTTCTCGAAGCGCGGGGACTTCCGGAACTCACCGGCCCAGTCGCGGTTCTCCTCCCGGTCGAATGCCTGGAACACCTCGGCCCAGGTGCGCTGCCCGAACTCCTGCAAGCCCTCTGCAGGCGGCCCGTAGTAAGCAAGCTTGCCGCCGGGCACCAGCACCAGCAGGCGGTCACAGGAATCGAGATTCGCCACGCTGTGGGTGACGACGATGACGGTCCGCCCGTCGTGGGCGAGTTCGGACAGCATTTCCATGACCGTCTTGTCCAGGCCGGGATCCAGGCCGGAGGTCGGTTCGTCGAGGAACAACAGCGACGGTTTGGTCAGCAGTTCCAATGCGACACTCACCCGTTTGCGTTGCCCGCCGGAGAGCCGATCGATGCGGGTGTCGGCATGCCGCGACAGGCCGAGTTCGTCGAGGACTTCGTCGACTCGCTGCTCGCGCTCCTCGCTCTGTGTGTCACCGGGGAAGCGCAGCTCGGCCGCGTAGAGCAGGGCGCGGCGCGTGGCGAGCTCTTTGTGCAGGATGTCCTCCTGCGGAACCAACCCGATCCGGTGTCTCAGCTCGTCGTAATCGGTGTACAGGTCGCGTCCGTCGTAGCGGACGGTCCCCTCGGTCGCAGGCCGCAGCCCGGTGACCGCGCCCAACAGCGTCGACTTGCCCGCTCCGCTGGGTCCGATGACCCCGACGAGTGAGCGCTGCGCGATGGGGAAGGTCACGTCGTCGAGCAGCACTTTGCCTTCCGGTGTCCGCACGATGAGGTTCTGGACACAGACCGAGATGTCACCGGTGTCGACGGACTCGCGCAGTTCGTTGCCGACGAGCCGGTAGGTGGTGTGCCCCATGCCGATCAGGTCGGATTCGGACAGATCCGCGGTCTCGATCCGGTGGCCGTTGACGTAGGTGCCGTTGTGGCTGTCAAGGTCGACGACTCGATATTTGCCTTCGGCGATCACCTGTAGTTCGGCGTGATGGCGAGAGACCATGAGGTCGGGCACGACGATGTCGTTGTCGGCGGCGCGCCCGATCCGGAGCGTGCCAGAGACGATCCGTACCACCGCGGTGGGCTGGGCGGCCGGGGGCGACGACCGCGACACTCGCCGGGGCAGGCCCGGCTCGAACTTGGTGACCGTTGTTTCATCGTCGAGGTCATAGCCAGGATTCGGGACGACCATCGTGTCCCCACCGAAATCGTCATCTGGCTCGGGCTCGGGCTCGGCTGACGCTTCCAGCGAGCAGGACAGCCGCGCACCGTCTTTGGCATGCCCCAGCTTGAAGGTCTCCTCGTGGTCGATCAGCATCCGCTCGACGCGCTGACCGTCGAAGAAGGTGCCGTTCAGGCTGTGCGCGTCCTCGATTTCCCAGCCGTGCGATCCCTTCTCCAGCACGGCATGCAAGGCCGAAACACGCGGATCGGTGACAACAATGTCGGCGGTCGGATCACGGCCGATGTTGTATGCACCCCCGGCGCGTAGCCGATAGACGTGTTCTCGCGTCTGCACCACGAGAACGGGCGACTCGGGGAATTCCGTGGAGGACCGCTCATCCGCCATAACGGAATTATACGACCGGACCGAACTGTCGCGGCGAATGCCGATGGGATTCGAAATAATAATCCGACAGAACCTGACGCAAGATCGAAGCCGAATATTTCTCAATTTGTTTCATGTACCGAATTTTGTGACCCGGCATATGCGGGTTCACCGGCGCTTTTCGGCGCTCACATAGTGCGCCTGCTGCATGAGATCGAGCAATTCGGCGGGCATGTCGGTGATCGGGTGGCCGTAGCCGGCGGCGAGGTCGACAGGGGCGGTGCTCTGGACCGACCAGCCGTGCCGTGCCAGCCAGTCGCCGGGAACAGCGCGGGCGTCGTCGTACCAGAGGTCGCTCACGTCCAGGTTCCCGAAGGGGTTGCTGCCGAAGAACTTCTCCTCCGTGTCTTCGAAGCGTTGCGGGTCCAAGCCGCGACCGAAGTCGTCGGTGGCCACGCTGCTGCCGGGCGCGGACAGGGCGTCGATGCGTTCGAACAAGGCGTCGTGTGCCGAACCCGGCAGGAACGGCAACAGCCCCTCGGCCGACCATGCCGTCGGCCGCTCCGGATCGAATCCCGCGGCGGTGAGCGCAGCGGGCCAATCGTCGCGCAGATCGACCGCCACCACGCGCCGATCGGCCTTGGCCACGGCACCGTGCTCGGCGAGAACCTGGTCCTTGAACTCCAGCACCCGGGGCTGATCGATCTCGAAGACGACCGTGCCCGCGGGCCAATCCAGCCGGTACGCGCGCACATCCAGGCCGGATGCCAGGATCACCGCCTGCCGCACACCCTGCTGCCACGCCGTGGCGAAGAACTCGTCGAAGAACCTCGTCCGGACACCCATGAACCGCCCGAACCGCGTCATGTCGCCCACGGATGCCGGGTCCTCCAGCATCTGCGTGAAGTGCGGTTCACCCGCCGCCTCGACGAACCACGCCGCGTAGTCGTCGCGGATCATCGGCTCGGGATCGATCGTCTCGAGTGCGCGGAACGTGGCGACGCCCAAGGCGGTCAGCCCCACGCTCGTCACGATGTCCCAGCTGTCCCCGTCCATTCGCATCAAGGTCACCTCGTGGTGTCATCGATCGCCTGAACTATCTCGACCGGAGCCGGCGCCCCGGTTCCACCCGCTCGATTCTGCTCCCATACAGAACCTTTCGGCAACTAACTGGTTATCACGCCCTGGCCGAGTCGACCAGGATGACCCGGGCGTCAGCCGACGTCCTGAAGAAGCAGGTGCCGCGCGTTGAGCGGACCGTCCAGCTGCATCAGCTGTCCGCCGGCACGCAGACCACCGAGGTCCAGCCCGGCGAATCCGAACTCGTCCAGCAATCCGGCCACGGCGGCTTTCGCCTCGGCATCGTCGCCCGCGTAGAAGATCACCTGCCGGCCTTCGGCATGCTGCGGGTCGGCGGCGATGAATGCGGCGAACACAGTGTTGAAGGCCTTCACGACCCGCGCGCCGGGAAGGCGCTCGGCGACCCACTCGCTGCCCGTGAGGTCACCGACGTCGTAGCGGCCCTGCCAGGGGTTCGCCGAGGCGAACTGATTCGTCGTGTCGACGACGATCTTCCCGGACCAGTCGGTGAGCCCGGTCAGATCCGGGACCGCGGTGAACGGCACCGCGAGGAACACGAGTTCGGCCTGCGCCGCCTCCCCGGCCGTCACCGCGTGGGCCTTCGGCCCCAACTGCTCCACGACGGCCCGGAGCGTCTCCGGGCCCCGGCTGTTGCCGATGAGTACCTCGTGGCCGTGACGGACGGCCTTGTCGGCGACCGCCTGGCCGATATTTCCTGCTCCGAGAATACCGATGGCGCTGTGTGTGGTCATGATGCTCACCCTCGATCGTGTCGGGCCGGGCGGCGGGCAGAACGAGCGTTCCCCCACCCGGATGGAGATTATCGGTTGCGTCTCTACCAATTTCCCGATGCCGCAAGACGTAATTCATTGAGGGGGCGGCGAGCTCTGGTGATCAGAATACAGCGTCCAGCGTTTGGAAAGTCGCGGGTCGACTTCTCGGTTTCGATTACGGGGCGGGGGTGGCCTCCGTTGCGAGGCGGGCCAGGGCCTGTGGTCGAGGGAGGTCTGCGCCGAGGTGATAGGCGCGGTGGTATTCGGTGTCGCCCAGGCGGTTTGTGAGGGTGGCGGTCAGGGCGATGAGTTCGGGCTCGCCGTGGTCGGCGGTGCCGCGGATGACTTGGCCGAGGCCGAGGGCGGTGGCGGCGGCGGACGGGTTGTCTTCCAGCAGATGGAGTTTCGCGAGGAGTTCGGCGGCGTGGGCTTGGGCCTGGGCGGTGGCGGCGGAGTCGCCGTAGGTGAAGGCGCCTTCGATGGCGCGGGGTAGCAGGGCGCGGGCCGCGGCGGGCGATCCTTCGGTGAGGCGGTTGCGCAGGCGGGCGACCGTTATGTGGTTGGCGGCCATGGCTTCTGGATAGGGCAGGTGGCGGAAGCGATGCTCGAGTTGGTCGAGCTCTTGGTCGGAGCGGGTGATATCGCCGGTGCGGCGGTGTAATTCGGCGCTGGTGAGGAGGATGACGGCGGCGAGGCGGGGGAAGCTCTGGGCGGCAGCGAGGCGCTGGGCGGCGTCGATGTCGCGGGCGGCTTCGGCGAGTTCGCCGGCGCGCATGCGTTCGTCGGCGAGGGCGGTGCGGGCGGCGACGATGTCGTCCTCGGTGCCGAGTTCGGAGGCAAGGGTGACGGCGCGGGCGTAGGCGGCGCGGGCCTGGTTGTGGTCGCCCTGCAGTGAGTGGGCGCGGCCGACGGCGAGGAGCGCCATGCCCAGGCCCCAGCGGTCGCCGACGATTTCGAAGCCGCGCAAGGCTTCCCGTCGCGCGGCGGCCCCCTCGTGCAGGCGCCCCTGCCCCGTCAGGGCGATGTCGCGGGCGAGCTGCGCGCTGGCCCGCACCCACGGGTCCGGCCAGGTCAGCGCCTGTTCGAGCTGCCGTTCGGCCAGCTTCTCGTCGTCGGCCCGCGCCGCCAGGAGCGCCGTCCACAGTGGTACGGCCGCATGGAATTCCAGCCCGCCGGCCTGCACGCAGTCCTCGATGAGCGCGGTCAGCGAGCTCCCGGCGGGCGGCGAACCGGCCATCAGCGCGATCACCCGGAAGGCGGCCCGCGCGGCAGCCGGGAGCTCGTCCCCGAACCGCAGCACCGCATCGAGCGAGCTCTCGAACTGGCTGCTCATTCCCCGGATTCCCCAGTACCAGAACATGGCCCGCACGAGCCGCATCGCGGTCTCCGGGTCGGGGCCGGTGCCGAGGGCGGTACGAAGTGCCGCAGCGAGGTTGGCGTGTTCGGCGTCGAAAAGGGCGATGGCGGTGAGCTGTTCGGTGCCGCGGAGGTGGGGTTCGGCGTGTTCGGCGAGGGTGAGGTAGTAATCGGTGAAGAGCGGGGTCAGGTCGTCGGGTGAGCGGGTGAGCTGGTCGGCGGCGTAGGCGCGGATGGTTTCGAGCATGCGGTATCGCGGCGGGTCGTCGGGGGTGACGGTGACGAGGGATTTCTCGACCAGGGCGTCGAGGAGGTAGACGATGTCCTCGATGGGGAGGTCGCCGTCGGCGCAGATGGCTTCGACTGCCTCGGCGGTGGCGCCGCCGGGGAAGGCGGAAAGCCTTCGGGCCAGGATCTTTTCGGGTTCGCCGAGGAGGTCCCAGCTCCATTCCACCAGGGCGAGCAGGGTGCGCTGCCGGGGCAGGGCGGTGCGGCTGCCGGAGGTGAGCAGCCGGAAGCGGTCGCCGAGCCGCCGGGCGACCTGGTCGACGCTCATGGCGCGCAGCTTGGCGGCGGCGAGTTCCAGCGCCAGTGGGAGGCCGTCGAGTCGACGGCAGATCTCCACCACGGGGGCGACGGTGGCGTCGTCGAGGGTGAAGCCGGGGCGGATGGCGGCGGCGCGATCGGTGAACAGCCGCACGGCCGGTGCGCCCTGGGCCACAACGGGATCCGCTGTCTCGACCGGAACGCCGAGCGGTCCCAGGTGGCACAGCGCCTCGCCGGTGATGGCCAAGGGTTCCCGGCTGGTGGCCAGTACACGAAGCTGCGGCAGCCGATCCAGCAGCTGTTCGGCGAGGGCCGCCGCGGCCGCGATGACGTGCTCGCAGTTGTCGAGCACCAGCACCGCGGGCCCGACGTCCAGTAGTTCGGTCAGCCGGGCGGTCTTGTCCGGCCGCGCGGCGGAGTCGCTGTCGAGCGCCCCGGCCACCGCGTCCGCGAGCTGGTCGGGCGCGCCCAGTTCGGCCAGCGGTACGAAGAACACCGCCCCGGTGGCCTGCCGGTCCATGGCTTCCAGCGCGAGCCGGGTCTTGCCCGCTCCGCCGGGTCCGACAATGGTGACCAGCCGCGAATCCGCCAGCAGCCCGTCCAGTTCCGCGAGTTCCGCCTCACGCCCGATGAATCCGGTCAGCCGCACGGGCAGCGTCCGTGTCACGGATTCCCCACGCGGAGCGGGGATTTCGAGTTCGCCCCGCAACAGCGCGAGATGCGTGTCCCGCAGGATGGCTCCCGGATCGATGCCGAGTTCCTCGTCCAGCCGCTCCCGCATCTCCTCGTACACGGCCAGCGCGTCCGACTGCCGTCCCGCCGCCGCCAGCGCCCGCATGCGCAGCGCGGCCAGCCGCTCGCTGAGCGGATTGTCCCCTCCGGCGATCTCGAGATCGGTGAGCACATCGGCGTACCGGCCCAGCCGCAGTTCGGCGTCGAACCGGTCCTCGACCGCGGCGGCCCGTAGATCGTCCAGCCTGGTCGCAGCGGCCTGGGCGAACGGCGCGTCCTGCACATCACCGAGCGCCGGTCCACGCCACAGCGCGAGAGCCTCGCCCAGCCGCCGGGTGGCCGCTTCCGCCCGCCCGGCGGCCAGGTCCTGACGACCCTGCCGCACCAGCTCCTCGAACCGATCGGCGTCCACCGTCACCCCGGGCAGCCGGTAGCCGCCGGTCCCGAATTCGACCGTGCCCACGCCGCGCAATGCCTTCCGCAGCCGCGACACCGCGGCCTGCAATGCTCCGGCCGCCTCGGCGGGCGGCTCCTCACCCCAGAGTCCGTCGATGAGCGCGTTCGCCGGCACGTCCCGCCCCGATTCCAGCGCCAGCCGCGCCAGCAGCATCCGCACCCGCACGCCGGGGATCTCCACCGGCGTCCCATCCTCCGCATGGACCCGCACGGGCCCGAGCACACCAACCTCCACGTGCCGAGTCTTCCAGAATCGCGGCCCGGCGCGCGGCCACGGACCCGCCGATTACCGCGGAGCACAGGCGATTACCTCGCGTATCGGCAGCAACTGCCGATCGGGCACGATTACCCGCGAGGTAATCGACGCGCGGCCCAGCGTCGGGCAGAGTCGATCGGATGACCGATATCGAGATCGCCACCGCTCCGACGGGCGCCCAGCTGTTCGCCACCATGCCGTTCACCGAGGGCCTCGGCGTCCAGGTCCTCGAATGCGGCCCGGAGCTGGTGCGCAGCCGCCTGGAGTGGCGCGAGAACCTGTGCACCCTGGGCGGATCGATGCACGGCGGCGCGCTCATGTCGCTGGCCGACGCCACCGCCGCGGTGTGCGCTTTCCTGAATCTGCCGGCGGGCAAGCAGGGCACGACCACGGTGGAGTCGAAGACGAACTTCCTGCGTGCCCTGCGCTCGGGTCACGCCACCGCCGCGGCCCGTCCGCTGCACGCCGGGCGCAGCTTCATCGTGGTGGAGACCGAAATCCGGGACGACGCGGGCAAACTCGTCGCCAAGGTGACCCAGACCCAGGCGGTGCTGTAGTCGGGCATCCCCTACCCGACGAGGATCGGCACCAGATACGTGCGCGCGAATTCCCCCAGCTCGTCCGGGGTTTCGAGGGTGGCCGCGCCGCCGCCGACGAGAATCAGCGAATGCACTATGCGGCAGCCGATTTCGGTGCGCGCGGCCAGATCGTCCGGGGCCTCGAACAGGCCCTGGGCGGCGGCCCGCTCCAGGATCTGGATGGTGGCCGCGACGGACATGGCGAAGGTGGTCGCGCCTTCGACGGTGAGTTTCACCAGGATTCGGTCCGGCTCGACCGCGAGCAGCCGCTCCACCAGCGGATGCGCCCGCCAGCGGGTGATGACGGTGACGAAGATGTCGGCAACCAGTCCGGGTAGGTCGTCGTGCCGGTCCGGCATGCTCGACAGTTCGGCCAGCAGGTTGCCGACCTCGCGGCTGACGACGGCCTGCACCAGGTCGTCGCGGGAGCCGAGGCGGCGGTAGACGGTCACCCGGTCGACGCCGGCCTGCTTGGCGACGTCCTCGATCGTCGTCTTCTTGACCCCGACCTTCTGGAACTGCACGAGTGCCGCGTCGAGGATGCGCGTCTCGATGTCATCGGCGGCATCCGTGCGGGTCAGCGGGTTTTTCGACGCGGTCGTCACCGGATCCACGCTAGCAGGCGCCACCCCCGTTGCAACAATCTCGGACAATTTGTAGCTGCAACATTGCAATAGGATTTGTTGCGCTGTACGGTTCGGTCATGGCTGACAAGGCTGGCGCGACGCAGCGCCACTACCGCGACGAGGCGCACGCCATCTCCGCCCGCGATGTGCGGTTCGATTTCGATTCCGTTCCGCTGCACTACATTCCGGGCGAAGTCCTGGCAACCCACATTGTCGATGTCATGCACCTGGTGCTGCCGGAGGGCGAACGGGCCATGGCGCAGACGCTGTCGGAGGCCCTCCCCCACATCCACGACGAGCGGCTGCGGGAGGAGGTGACCGGGTTCATCGGGCAGGAGTCCATGCACGCCAGCAGTCACGAGGCGGCGCGCCGGCACCTGCGGTCCCTCGGGCTGGACGTCGACTCCTATGTCGATGCCATTGCCTGGCTGGTCGATCGGATTCTCGGCGATCACGGGCTGAGCGGCCGGGCCCGGGAGGAGTGGCTCAAGGAGCGGCTGGGCCTGTTCGCCGGGATGGAGCACTACACGGCCGTCATCGGCGAATGGCTGCTCAATGCCGACATTCTGGAGACCGAGGGCATGCATCCGGCCATGCTGGACCTGGTGCGCTGGCACGGGGCCGAGGAGGTCGAGCACCGCAGCGTGGTCTACGACGCGTACATGTACCTCGACGGCGGGTATCTGCGGAAGGCGCGCACGGCGGTACTGGCCAGCGCGACGCTGCTGCCGCTGTTCATCATTTCGGCCGGATATCTGTATCGGAAGGATCCGTCGCCGCGGAAGGGGCGGTTCTGGGCGCAGCAGTTCCTGAGCGCGACGCGGCGTGGCGTGATTCCCAGTTGGACGGTGTTCTTCACCGAGATTCCGCGGTATCTGCGGCCGGGATTCCATCCGTCGCAACTGGGCCCGATGGATGTGGCGCTGCGGTATCTCGCACATTCCCCGGCGGCACGGGCGACCGCCGAGTGAGCCGGGAGGACAGCGTGAGCACGCGAATCCAATTGGGCGCCAAGAGCCGAACGGCCGTCCCGGCCCGGGTCGGCGCGGCGCACCGGTCCGGCAGCCCGGGCCAGGCGAGCACGACCGGTCGGGCGCATGCGGTCGACTCCGTGGATGCGGCCACGATGCCCGCGAGCCTGCGGATGCTAGGCGGGATGATGGACGCCTACAAGCAGCTTTTCGTGAGCGGCCGCGCGGCTCGGCTGTTGTCGCCGTCGAATCCGGTGCGCCACAGTGGGTTCGAGCTGGACCCGGTGGTCGAGCGGCTGGAGCGGCCCGCACCCGACGTGCTCGCGGTGACGCTGCGGGCCCCGGACGGGCGGGACCTGCCGAGCTGGCGGCCCGGGGCGCATGTGGACGTGTTCCTGCCGTCGGGGCGGCAACGGCAGTACTCGCTGTGCGGGGATCCGCGGGATCGGACGCGGTACCGGATCGCGGTGCGGCTGATCCCGGACGGCGAAGGCGGGTCGCGCGAGCTGCACGACTCGCTGTGGGTCGGGGACCGCATGCGAATTCGCGGGCCACGCAACGCTTTCACGCTGGTCGACGCGCCGTCGTATCTGTTCCTGGCCGGCGGGATCGGCATCACCCCGATCCTGCCGATGGTGCGTGCTGCCGGGTCGCGCGGGCGACTGGTGTACGCGGGGCGGTCACGGGCGACGATGCCGTTCCTGGACGAGCTGCCCGACGCGGACGTGCGGCCCGACGACGAGCTCGGACCGCCCGATGTCGCCGCGATCATCGCGAGCGCGGCGCCCGGTGCGGCCGTGTACGTGTGCGGTCCGCCCGCCATGCTGGCGGCGGCGCAGCGCTGCCGGTTCGCACTGGATCCGACGGGATCACTGCACACGGAACGCTTTTCGGCGCCGCCCGTGGTCGGCGGGCGGGCCTTCGACATCACCCTGGCGCGCAGCGGCCGGACGGTCCGGGTCGGCGCGGAGGAGACGGCGCTCACGGCAGTACGGCGGGTGCTGCCCGATGTGAACTACTCCTGCCGCCAGGGCTTCTGCGGCACCTGCAAGGTCGCGGTCCGCGCGGGCGACGTGGACCACCGCGACCGGCTGCTCACCGCGGCCGAGCGGGAGGACCGGATGCTGCTCTGCGTGTCCCGCGCCTGCGGCGACGCGCTCGTGCTCGATCTCTGAACGCTGGGAACACTCATGTCGATTGAAACGGAAATAGCTGTGGCCGAACCCGATTCGGCACCGGCAGAACATGTCGGGATCGCCGTCGTCGGGGCCGGATTCGGGGGCATCGGCCTGGCGATCAAACTGCGCGAGGCCGGGTTCGAGGACCTGGTGATTCTCGAGCGCGCCGAGGATCTGGGCGGGACGTGGCGGACCAACACCTATCCCGGCTGCGCGTGCGATGTCCCCTCACAGCTCTACAGCTATTCATTCGCCCCGAATCCGAACTGGTCGCGGACCTATGGACGCCAGGCCGAGATCCTGGAGTATCTGCGCCGGGTCGCCGCTGACCACGATGTGGTGCGGCACATCCGATTCGGCGCCGAACTGCTGGACGCGCGCTGGGACGAGGAGCGCTCGCTCTGGCGGGTGGAGACCAGCCGGGGTGCGCTCACCGCCGATGTCCTGATCTCCGCGGCGGGCATCTTCGCGGAGGCCAAGTATCCCGAGCTGCCGGGGCTGGATCGGTTCGCGGGCAAGGCCTTCCACTCGCTGCACTGGGATCACGACCACGACCTGACCGGCGAGCGGGTGGCCGTGATCGGCACGGGTGCGTCGGCGGTGCAGTTCGTGCCGGAGATCCAGCCGGTGGTCGACCGGCTGCTGCTGTTCCAGCGCTCCGCGCCGTGGATCGTGCCGCGGATGGATCGGCGCACGCTGGGTCTGGAACGGACACTACTACGTCGGATTCCCCTCGCTCAGAAGGCGATCCGTGGCAGCTGGTACGCCGCCATCGAGGGTTTCGGCCTGATCTCGCTGGTGGACAAGCGGTTCCGCCATCCATACGAGGCACTGGGCCGGTTGCAGCTGCTACGGCAGGTGCGCGATCCGGCGCTGCGCAAGACCTTGACCCCGGACTATGTCATCGGATGCAAACGCGCCATCTTCTCCGATGCCTATCTACCCGCGCTGGATCAGCCGAATGTCGAGGTCGTCACCGACGGCATCGCCGAGGTGCGCCCGCATTCGATCGTGCTGCGCGACGGCACCGAGCATGCGGTCGACACCATCATCTTCGGCACCGGCTTCACCTCGATTCCGTCGGCGTATCACCGCTATATCGGACGGCACGGGCAGTCCATCGCGGACCTGTATCACCAGGAGCCGCAGAGCTATCTGGGCGCGGCCGTCGCAGGATTCCCCAACTTCTTCTGCACGCTGGGCCCGTTCGGCGCGGCCGGGAACCAATCGGCCGTCTACATGATCGAATCCCAGATCGCCTACATCGTGGATGCGGTGAAGACCATGCGCGACAGGGGAATCGACCGTATCGAGCTGCGCCCCGAGGTGCAGGACGACTTCCTCGACGAGATGGACCGCCGCAGCGCCGACACCGTGTGGCTGACCGGCGGCTGCCAGAGCTACTACACCACCGCCGACGGCCGCAATGCCGGCCTGTACCCCAACTGGAGCTTCGAATACCGCCGGCGCACCCGGCGTTTCGACTCCGACTCCTACGAAATGAGCCGCTGATGTCCACTCCGCGCTGTCTCCCCGGTCCCGGCCCCTTCCGTCCCGAAGGCCGGGTCGCCCTCATCACCGGGGCCGGTCAGGGTATCGGCCGCGAACTCGCCGGGGTGCTGTACCGGCGGGGCGCGTCGGTGGCCATCGTCGATGTCGATGCCCGGGCCGCCACCTCGCTGGCCGCCGCCCTGGGTGATCGGGCGCTGCCGGTGATCGCGGATGTCTCCGACCGGGCCGCCATGGCCGAGGCGATTCCGCAGGTGGTCGCCTACTTCGGGCATCTCGACATCGTGGTGGCGAACGCGGGCGTGGTGCCGCCGCCGGCGACGCTGCGGACCATGGATCCCGCCGAGTTCGACCGGGTCATCGGCATCAACCTCACCGGGGTGTTCAATACCGTGCACCCGGCGCTGGACCACATCATCACCGCGCGCGGGCATGTCGAGGTCGTATCCTCGTGCGCCGCTTTCGCTCCGGGGATGGGCGGCGCGCCGTACATGATCAGCAAGGCGGCGGTGGAGCAGCTCGGCCGGGCGCTGCGGGTCGAGCTGGCGCCGCACGGGGCGTCCGCGGGCGTCGCCTATTTCGGGATCGTCGACACCGAGATGACCCACTCGACCCTCGACCGGGACGAGCTCGGCCGCCGCATCGAGGCGCTGCTGCCGTGGCCGCTGAGCACCCGCATCACCGCCGAGCACGCCGCGCGCACCATTGCCGACGCCATCGAGCACCGCGCACCGCAGGCCATCTCGCCGCTGGCCTGGATGCCCTACTCGCTGCTGCGTGGCGTGATCAATACCGTGCTCGATTCCCGCCTGACCCGTGACCCGCGGGTGCACGCGCTGCTGCGGGAAGTCGAGCGGCGCAGTCTCGTAAAACCGCCCTCACCAGCGGTAACACCCATAGACAGGGAGCGCGTGCAAGCGCGTTATTGATCTCATCCCATCCGGTTTGCCGTGCGTCGGGGGAGCGTCGAATGACAATCCCGAACGGATGGGATGAGATCATGTACACCAAGAAAATGATGGCTACGACAGTTCTCGCCATCGCTGCCAGAGGTCGAACAACAGCGAATCGTGTTCCATCAGGCGTTCTTTCACGTGCTGCTGCAGATCGGTGCGTACCCGGGGACGGGTACGGGCTCTTGACGCGGTCCACGACCGATTGCGGCAGCACGTGTTTCGCCGCCGCCCGCAGCAGGCTCTTCTCGCGACCGTCGAAGGTCTCGAGTTCCCAGGGCGTGTTGTACACGTACTCGACGAGCCGGTGATCGCCGCCGATGCCCCAGCGCGACATGCTCACGCACGAACGTCCCCCGCGCATCCGGCCCCCGGCACGCCATGGTCTCCGTCATCCCGTCCACCACCCCTGCCGCCGCGTCAGATCCGCCTCGAACGACACCCACCCTGCAATCCCACACATTCGGGGATCTCCAGATTGTTAGCAACGTGAACTATCTGTAATTCCGTTGCAACACACCGAAACCCACAAGAGTCGCAATCCACAGAAACCTGTTGCAGTCGAGCCTTGTTGTCACGCAATAACTTTGATCATGCTCGCGCCCGAAGGGCCGGATCCAACCCGAACCCTCGCCATTCCGTGCGAGCCTCGGCCACCGGCTTCGAATGAGTAGGCGCGGTGAGTAGTTCGGCGGACGTCCGGAACCGGCAGCTGTCCATACGCTTCCCGCAGCACCCGCAGTTGGGTGTCCCGCCAGAGGAGGAAACAGTGTCCCGCTCGAACAGCGCGCGTCTCGCGCCCCTCGCCGCCGTCGCCTTGACCTTCGGCGCGCTCACCGCCACATCCCTGGTCGCCGCGACCCCCGCGCACGCCTACGCCTATGACTGCCCCGGTGGCATGTTCTGCGGATGGGAGGGTCGCGACGGAACCGGAAACCTGGTTGTCCAGGCCAACTCCGACTGCTTCCTCCACGACATCGGGAATGCCGGCAAGGGCGATCTGCTCACCTCGTACTGGAACCGGACCGGCAAGCAGGTCACCCTCCTCAACTGGATGGGCGACCATTGGGAAACCCTCGCGGTCATTCAGGACAGCGAGCGCGGCACCCTTTCGCGCTATGCCGACAAGAAGACCGACGCGGTCCGGCTCTGCGACTGACCAGGAACTTCCCCCAGCCGGCCGGCTGCCGGTCCGGCTGCCGCGAATCCGGCTCGGCCAATTCTGAAGCATGTTAATTTCACTATCTCGGCGTGGTCGCGGATCGCGTCGGATGTTCGTGACCGCGCGGACATCTCGTAGTGAAGGGACGCCATGACAACACCCTGGGTACGCCACGCGAAACTCGCCGTGACGGCGATCGCGGGCACGGGCGCGCTGCTGCTGGCCGCGGCTCCGGACGCCGCGGCCGCCGGCATCGGCGAGGTGACGCTGAAGGGCTCGAACCCGCAGGCCGGGTGCAGCTACACGCTGACCAGCGGCGACCTGGTCGGTGGCGGCAGCAGCGCGTTCAACGAGATGCCCGTCACCTTCTACGACAACGGGGCCACCATCGGCACCGGCAAGGTCGGCACCAGCCTGCTCGGCAACCCGGCCGAAGTCTCGTGGACACCGGCCACCCCGGGCCAGCACATCCTCACCGCCACAGCCGGTTTCAGCTTCAACACCCCCATGCCCCTGACGCCGCTGACCGTCCAGGTCGGCGCAGCCAGCTCCACCGGCAGCTTCGGCTGCCCGCTCCCCAGCATCTCCGGCTAGCCGAGGGTTCTTCCGACCCGGAACCCTCGGTCCCGCAAGAAGAATCAGCAGACGCCCGCTCCCTCGGCTCCGACGGGGAGCGGGCGGACCTTGAACGCGCCTCGGGCCATCAACGAATCCAGCTCCGCCACGCCATGATCCGCACCACCGGCATCACGCACGGCCACACACCCGCATCGGTGTCGCTGCGGTACCGAGCCCTCGAAAGTTGCGCCTCAGGCCGAAACCCGATGATCTACTCGACCTGTCACCTCAGCATCAGAGCGATCGGCGTCAGGCCGGATGACCGAACTTTCCGCCGACCACACCGGACGTAAAGGCATCCCACTCCCCCGGCCCGAAGACCAGAGCCGGACCGGTCGGATTCTTGGAATCCCGGACACCGACCATGCCGCCGTCGAGATGCGCGACCTCGACGCAGTCACCTTGACTGCCGCTGTAGCTGCTTTTGAACCACTTGGGCTCGGAGGGATCAATGCTGCTCACGCTCATACTCCTTCGTCGCCCGGCGTACCAACTCCCGGGTGGGTCCATCGTCCAGTGCCGAGCTTCGAATCGCTGACGCAAGCTCACTATAGAGTCGCACTTCGTCGGGTTTTTCCAGGTACACGTCCTGGGTCGGCCCGCCCTCGATATACACGACGGGCGGTTCTACTGGTTCATGCCCGGGCTCGGCGTCGAACTCCAAGACCGTGAACGACCCTCGTGGCATTCCCCAGGTCATCCCCGCCGCGAACGGGTGAATGCGCACCGTGAGGTTGTCCAGCTCCGATACTTCGGCCAGGTGGCGCAACTGGGCGGCCATGGTCTGCCGGTTGCCGATCATCCGATGCAATGCCGACTCGTGCAGCAACACCTCCAGGACAACAGGATTGGTCTTGCGAGTAAGTATCGCCTGTCGCCTCAGCCGATGTTCGACTCGGCGGTCGACGTCGGTGGAATCGGCGAATCCCGGATACGCACCGATGATGGCGCGGGCGTAGTCGGCCGTCTGCAGCAAACCGGGAATGTGTTCGTGGTAGGTGGTCAGTCGCCGCGCAGCTGCTTCGAGTCCCACATACATGTTGAACGCGTCCGAATACAGTCCGCCATACGCGTGATACCAGCCTTGCATCCTGGCCACGGCCGCCAAATCGGCTGCGGCAGCGGCATCGCCGGAGCCGACCCCATAGATGTCACACAGTGCACGCACGTCTTGCTTGCGCACCTTCTGGGTCTGGCCCGCCTCGATACGTTGCAGAGCCGACGCGGACAAATCGACCAGTTTCGCGGCGGTAGCGATGGTAAAGCCATTGGCTTCGCGCAATTCGCGTAGGAACCGACCTAATTGCCGCCTCGGCAGCGTCGAACTCGGCGTGTTCTCGGTGTCGTCGTACGCACTGGTCATGTCGACGTCCCATCACTACGTGAAATCGGGTCGATCGGAGCACGAAATCGGGTGCGGTCCACGGGATTTACGGGTCGGCTCATGGAGATTTGGACGACTTCGGACCGGGTACCCAACATCACTGTATCCCCTGCATCGCTGGTGGTGTGCTGGAACCACAACGACGGCAGGGAGGGCAGCGAGATGTCGAGCGACAATCAGTGGTCGGTGCAGGCGATCATCGACCGCATCGAAGGTGAGCGGAAGGTTGCCGACTCCCACCGCATCGATGCCCAGCGCATCGGTGGCGGGTATGAGATTCGCGGGTTGTGGGACACCACATCGCGAATATGAACTGACCACGCAAAACTCATCGAGTAGTCGACCGCGGTTCCTGCGTGGTCAGTGCTCGGTGTCCTGCTGGCAGGCCGGGCATAAACCGTGCAGGGTGAGTCCGCCGGTGTCGGGCAGGGCGAAGCGGCTGCCGTTGCGTGCTTCGGCCAGGGCCACGGTGAGATGTGCCGAGGGGACCTCGTCGATCGCGCCACACCGGGTACACACCGCGTGATGGTGCGGGATGTCGGTGAGCCCGTAGCTGGTGATCCGTTCATCGATGACCAAGGCGTGCAGCACTTCCGCGTCGACCAGGGTCGCCACCGTCCGGTAGACGGTGGTGAGGTCGACCTCATGGCCGGCCGAGGCGAGACCCTGCTGGATCTGGGCCACCGTCAGGTGTCCCTGCTCGCGCGAGCCGTCCAGGATCGACAGCACCGCCAGTCGTGGTGCGGTGCACCGCAGTCCGCGGCTGCGCAGCAAACGGCGAGCGTTGTGCTCACCGGCCGGCGCCGGTGCGTGAGTCAGGTGCGAAACGCGCGCCATGGCCCCTAGTCTGCCGCTTCCACCCGCTCAACCGCCAACCCTCGTCTTGCCAATCAGTTGCAACAAGGCGGGATGCGTTCTACCTTCGATGAATTCGGCTCGTGCGGAGAGGGCATATCGTGATGTCTGCAATCCTGAAACCCTTTCGCGCGGTCACCGATCGGCTGGCGTTGACCCGCCCGGAATGGCTGCGGCTGGCCGCGATGGCGGGGGTCATCATCGGCTTGCACGTGCTGGGCTGGTTCACCCTGGTCGCGTTCGTCGCTCCGCAGCATTTCAGCCTGGGCGATCGGACCCTGGGTATCGGGGTCGGCTTGACCGCCTACACGCTGGGCATGCGGCATGCCTTCGACGCCGACCACATCGCCGCGATCGACAACACCACCCGCAAACTCATGCACGACGGGCAGCGACCGCTGTCGGTCGGATTCTTCTTCTCCCTGGGCCACTCCAGCGTCGTCTTCGGTCTGGCGCTGCTGCTCTCGATCGGCGTAAAGGCCATCGTCGGGCCAGTTGAGGACGACTCTTCGGCACTGCACCACTACACGGGCCTGATCGGCACGACCGTGTCCGGGACGTTCCTCTATGTCATCGCGATCATCAATATCGCTGTGCTGGTGGGCATCCTGCGCGTGTTCCGGCGCATGCGCACCGGCGAGTTCGATGACGCCGAGCTGGAAAACCAACTTGCACAACGCGGTCTGATCAACCGACTGCTCGGCCCGGTGATGAAGTCGGTGACCAAACCTTGGCAGATGTACCCGATCGGGCTCCTCTTCGGCCTCGGCTTCGACACCGCCACCGAAGTCGCGCTGCTGGTCCTGGCCGGCACCAGCGCCGCGGCGGGCCTGCCCTGGTACGCGATCCTGTGCCTGCCGATCCTGTTCGCCGCCGGCATGAGCCTACTCGACACCATCGACGGCAGCTTCATGAACTTCGCCTACGGCTGGGCCTTCGCCAAACCCGTGCGCAAGGTCTACTACAACATCACCATCACCGCGCTCTCGGTCGCGGTCGCCCTCATCATCGGCACCGTCGAACTTGTCGGCCTGCTCGCCGACCAATTCGGCTGGACCGGAGGCTTCTTCGACTGGATCAGCGCCCTGGACCTCAACCTGATCGGCTACCTGATCGTCGGCCTGTTCGTCGCGACCTGGGCCATCGCCATCCTCGCCTGGCGCTATGGACGCATCGAAGAGAAATGGACCGCCGGACTCCAGCCGCGAACCGACCACCACGACTGACCAGCTGACGCCCGGCCGCACCGCAGCTGTGTTCCCGTGCGGTTCGGCTCAGTCGTGGGTGTGTGAGTGATCGTCGAGTAGATCGCTTTGATGCACATGGCGATGCGAATGCACGGTCCCGTCCTCATGTGTATGGGTGTGTTCGTGTTCGCTGTGGTCATGCTCGTGCGTGCTGTGGGCGTGGGTATGGGTCTGGGTGCCGTGACTGTGTGGGTGGGTATGGGGCTCGACGTGGGAGTGTTCGTCGGTCATATCCCGGTTCCTTTTCTGTATCGGGTGAGTTTTACGGCAATGCATGCATACCAGCACGCCGCGGTGATATCCGGGATGCCCGGACCATCGGCGGGTGGGCACGAGTTTGCGCCCTCATATCCGGCTCTGTCCGCAGGCGGCCGCAGAAGCCTTTTCGCCTCGAACCGGACCAAATGGTCTTGTATTGGGTTCGACACACATATGCTGGGGCGTCGAAGCGCGTCGACCGGGAAGGGCGCGGTTGTCGCAGAATGCGCGAAATACCTTACCTGCGAGGAGGATTCGTGTGACGACCAGCAAACTCGATATGTCGCGGGCGCGGTACTGGGTCGGCCGGTGGGATCGTCAGCAGGAGCACTACATGCCCGATCGCGAACAGCGGTTCGAGGTGATCGGTGACGTCCTGACCGAACTTGCCGACCGGACGGACCCGTTGATCGTCGACCTCGGCGTCGGGCCGGGAACGCTGTCGGACCGGCTGCTCAGGCGAATGCCCGCCGCCACCATCGTCGGCGTGGACGTGGATCCACTGCTGCTGACATTGGCCGAGATGACCCTGGGGTCACCGCGCTTCCGTACGGTGAACGCTGATCTGCGCGAGCGCGATTGGCTCGACAGACTCCGCTTGCCTCGAGTACCCGACGCGTTCGTGAGCACCACCGCGTTGCACTGGATGAACCGTGAACCGCTTCGCGCGCTGATCCGAACCTGCGCCGACACACTCGCACCCGGCGGTCTGTTCATCGACGGGGACCATCTCCACGAAGGAGCCGCCGGCCCGCGATTGGACGCACTAGGCGAAGCCATGACCGCCCGCCGCGCCCAACGCATGGGAACCGCGAGTACGGAGGACTGGGACACGTGGTGGGCCGCGGTCGATCACGCTCCCGAACTGGCCGACCTGGTCCGGCTGCGCGACGGTAGATTCGCCCACCCGGTCGACGACCGACCTACCGTCCACGACTACATCGCCTTCGCACGCGAGGCGGGCTTCGCCGAATCCGGAATCGTATGGCAGTACGGCGACGACCGCGTGATCGTCGGGATCCGATAACCCGCGTGAGCGACGGCCGGAGCGCCACCGACGATCAAACGATGAGATCGTGGGCGGTGGTCCGCAGGGTCCAGGCGGGGGCGCGATGGTGGAGCGTGGTGGCCGTCAACGGCGGGATGTCGATGCGCCAGAAGGACTCCGCGGGGGCGTTCACGGTGAGCAACACCGCAGCTCGGACCACGGCGGGGTGGGTGATCGCGACGATGCGATCACCGCGGCCGGTCAGCGAGCCCAGCCAGGAGCCGACGCGGTCGAGGAGTCCGATGATGGATTCGCCGCCGTGGGCGCGGTAGGCGGGATCGGTGAGCCAGGCCATCAGCTGGTCGGGCGGGAGTGCGTCCATCGACCGGCCGCTCCAGGTGCCGTGGTCGATATCGCGGAGGGCCGGCTCGGGAGTTCCGGTCAAGCTCAGACCGTGAGTGGTTTGGGCCGTACGGATTTCCGGGGCGTGGTAGACGACGGCGGGTTCGAGGCCGGGGAGGCCGCCCGCCTTCTCGACCGACCGCGACCCGAGCGGGTTGAGCGGTTCGTCGGCCGGGAAGCGGGCGGCCTGCACGGTGTCGGTGATCGCGTGCGTCACCAGGGTGAGGCGGGTGACCGCGCTCATGCGGCCAGTTCGGTGGTGGTCGAGCGGTCGCCGAGCAGGCGCGGGGCGAGCCAGGCGAAGCCGACGCCGATGACCGCCCACAGGATCAGCTGGGCGGCGAAGGAATACAGCCGGAAGTGATAGAGGTCGTCGGCGGGGAAGCCGGGGTACACGATCGTTCCGGACGGATCCTTCAGTGGCTGCGGGGTTTCGGTGGCGAAGTCGCCGTACTCCTTATTGGCCGAGAGCTTCCCGAGGGACGGGAGCAAGGCCATGACCGCGCCCATGACCACCACGAAGGCCACCGAAGCCGTGACGCCGGCGGTCCAGTTGCCCAGCCGTGCCGCCAGTTTGCGGCCCAGCCAGATGGCGGCGAGCAGGACGACCGCGCTGATCACGATCATGCCCACGAACAGCGCCGTCCGTTCCTTGATGGTCTCCGGATGCCCGATCGAGGGCGGGTTGGCCGGGTACTTCAGGAACGGCACCGCGTACAGCACCAGAAACATGCCGCCCGACACCAGCAGCGCCAGATTGCGCGGGGCGATCTTGCCGGCCTTGCGCAGCGCCAGGAAGTAGACGACCGCGAACAGCGCGCCCAGCGCCGCGCCGAACACGATCACGCCGAAGCCCAGCCCGATGTTCTCCTGCTGGGTGCGGGTGAAGAGTTCGGGGCCCATGTCGCCCATGGGCTTTCCGGCGGCCTTGTCGAGGGCCATCTGCGCGTCGTCGCGGCCGGATTCGTAGTCGATGGCCCGGTTGATGATGGGCTCGGCCAGGATCCGGGCGAAGACGAACGCCAGCAATCCGCCGAGTGCCCCCAGCAGGACTCCTCGGCCGATGATTCGCTTTTCCATTGTGGTGACTCGATTCCCGCGACTAGTGGCAGGGGAACCCGAGGAAATGCCGTCCGTCGTGCACGAACTCGTGGACGTGCATGTCACTGCCGAAGATCGACACCGCACCCTGGTCGATGCCGATGAAGTAGATCGCCAGCAGCGCGAGAAGGGTGGTGCCGACCAGCCACAGGGCGGTGGTGGGGAGGGCGAGAGCGCCGGTGCCGAGACCGGAACGAGGAGCGTAGGACGTAGCCACGGTGACCCCTTTGAGTCAGGGGGATTTCGCGTCCCCACAGTCGATCGAATTCACGATGCGAGGGTCTGACTCACACCCCTACCGGAATGCTCACAGTGGCGCGACCGCTCCGGAATTGCACCGGATTCCTCGAGACATCGTCGAACAACCATACGAGGACACATCCACGCTGGTCAATCCGGGTGCGCACGACTGTCCAGCTGATGGGATCGCACCGGCCGCGCAGCGGGTTCGTACGAACCTTCGCTATATTCGCCATCGCAGCTGGTTCGCCGGAGGTGGAGTCGAGGAGCCCCTGATCCATCCGATGGCGTCGAAGCCCGGCGGCGCGTGCGCGTGCCGAGCGGGTGAGAGGGAACCCGGTGAGAATCCGGGACTGTCCCGCAGCGGTGAGTGGGAACGACAGCCGTCATTCGCACTGGGCGCATGAAGTGATGCCTGGGAAGCGACGGCCAGTAGGACCAGCCCCGGCCTCGAGCGCCGGGGCCGACCCTTCCGGGTCGATGCCCACGAGTCCGAAGACCTGCCGTTGTGCCGGATACGCCGTATCCGGCGGTCGTCGCCTCGTGGATTGGGCGGTACGCCGAGTGGGACCTGGGCACGGGATCGATGCTTTGCGGGCTCCGTCAGCGTGCGTTTCTCAAGGGCGGCGGCCATCGGCTACTGACCAAGGAGTTCATCAATGCTGAACCCTGACAACACTTTCACCGCCACGGTGCTCGGATTGCCGCGCATCGGGCCCAACCGCGAGCTCAAGCGCGCGGTCGAGTCGTACTGGGCGGGGCGGATCGACGCCGCCACGCTGCACGACGTCGCGGCGGGGCTGCGCGCCGCACAGCTGCTGCGGATCCGCGACACCGGCCTGGATTCGGTTCCGGTGGGGACCTTCTCGTACTACGACCATGTGCTCGACACCGCGGTGCTGCTGGGTGCACTGCCCGACCGGGTGGGCGGCATCGAGGACGAGCTGGACCGGTATTTCGCCGCCGCGCGCGGCACCGCCGAGGTCGCGCCCTTGGAGATGACCAAGTGGTTCGACACCAACTACCACTACCTGGTGCCGGAGCTCTCGGCCGTGACGGAGTTCTCGCTGCATCCGGCCAAGCCGCTGGCCGAGCTGAAAGAGGCGCTGGCACTGGGCGTTCCGGCCCGTCCGGTGATCCTGGGACCGGTCACGTTCCTGAAGCTGGCCAAGTCGGTGGACGGCAGCGACCTGCTGGACCGGCTGCCGGATCTGCTGCCGCTGTACGAGCGGCTGCTGGGCCTGCTGGCGAAGGCGGGCGCGCGCTGGGTGCAGCTCGATGAACCGGTGCTGGTCACCGATCTGAGCGAGACCGAACTGGCGCTGGTGCACACCGTCTATCGCAGGCTGGCCGAGGTGTCCGCGCGGCCCGCGCTGCTGGTGGCCTCGTACTTCGGCCGTCTGGGTGAGGCACTGCCGGTGCTGGCGGCGACCGGCATCGAAGGTATCGCCGTCGATCTGGTCGCGGGCGGCGACGCGGATGTGGTTGCGGCGCAGTCGCTTCGGGACACACTCATCGTGGCCGGCATCGTCGACGGCTACAACGTGTGGCGCGTCGATCCCGATCGCGCGCTGCCCCGGCTGGCCGCCCTGCGCGAGGGCGGTGCCCGGGTCGCCGTATCGAGCTCCTGCTCGCTGCTGCATGTTCCCTACAGTCTGGACGCCGAGACCGCGCTGGAGCCGCGGCTGCGCTCATGGCTGGCCTTCGGCGCGGAGAAGATCGCGGAGATCCGGATGCTCGCGAGCGCCGTGCATGAGGGGCAGGACGCGGTCGGCGAGCAGCTGGAGATCGCGCGAACGGCCGTGCGGGACAGGCGATCCGACCCCCGGCTGCACAACCCGACCGTGCGGGCCCGTCTGGCCGGGACGACCGACGCCCGGCGCGCCCCGGCTGACGAGCGCCGGACGCTCCAGCAGCAGCGACTGCACCTGCCGGTGCTCCCGACCACGACGATCGGCTCGTTCCCGCAGACCGGCCGGATCCGGGTAGCGCGCGCGGAGCTCTCCCGCGGGGAGATCGATCAGGCCGAGTACGACGCGCGGATGCGAGCGGAGATCGCCGAAGTCGTTGCGCTGCAGGAAGAAATCGGCCTGGACGTGCTGGTGCACGGCGAGCCCGAACGCAATGACATGGTGCAGTACTTCGCCGAGCAGCTCGACGGATTCGCCGCCACCGCGAACGGCTGGGTCCAGTCCTACGGCACCCGATGCGTCCGGCCCCCGATCCTGTTCGGCGACGTGGTGCGCCCCGCGGCCATGACTGTCGGCTGGAGCACCTACGCGCAATCGCTGACCGCCAAGCCGGTCAAGGGCATGCTCACCGGGCCGGTCACCATCCTGGCATGGTCCTACATCCGCGACGATCAGCCGCTCGCGGACACCGCACGCCAGATAGCGCTGGCGATCCGGGACGAGACCGTGGATCTCGAGGCCGCGGGTATCGGCATCATCCAGGTGGACGAGCCCGCGCTGCGGGAACTGCTCCCGCTGCGCCGCGCCGACCAGCCCGCCTACCTCGACTGGGCGGTGGACGCGTTCCGGCTTGCGACCTCCGGCGTCGCGGACGCCACGCAGATCCACACGCACCTGTGCTACTCGGAGTTCGGCGAGATCATCGGCGCCATCGCGGAATTGGATGCCGACGTCACCTCGATCGAGGCCGCCCGCTCCCATATGGAGGTGCTCGACGACCTCACGGCCGCAGGCTTCGGCCTGGGCGTGGGGCCGGGCGTGTACGACATCCACTCGCCGCGCGTGCCGAGCCCGGGCGAGATCGAGCAGTCGCTGAGCCTGGCACTGAAAGCCGTTCCGGCCGAAAGGCTCTGGGTCAACCCCGACTGCGGCCTGAAGACGCGTCACACCGATGAGGTGACCGCCTCGCTGCGCAACCTGGTCACGGCGGCACAGGCGCTGCGCTGACCGCGCGCCGGGGCGCTCCACACCGCGGGCGCCCCGGCGTGACGTCGTTCTCCCATCGGCGCGGCATCGGCCGCGCCACAATCTCTTCCACGAGGTCATCATGGATTCCCCACTCGAACGGAACCGTTCGATCGCTGAGCGCTCGACCCGGATCTCACCGATAGTCACCGGAGTACCGTCGGTCGTGCGGAGCCTGCGCACGCACTCCGGCCCCCGGGTGCCCTTCTCGGTGGAATTCAATCCACCCCGCGACGCCGCCGGGGAGGCGCGGCTGTGGCGCACGGTACGCGAATTCGAGCGCATGCACCCGGCCTTCGTCTCCATGACCTACGGGGCAGGCGGTTCCACGAAGGACCGCACCGCGCGCATCACCGGGCAGCTGGCGCAGCAGACCACGCTGCTGCCGGTCGCGCACCTGACCGCGGTCGGTCACAGCGTCGCCGAACTGCGCGCGCTCGTCGGCGCGTACGCCGACTGCGGTATCCGGAATATTCTCGTGCTGCGTGGCGACCCGCCGGGCGACCCGCTCGGTGACTGGCGCAAGCATCCCGACGGCGTCGAGTACGCCGAGGAGCTGGTACGGATCGTGCGGGATCTCGGCGACTTCCATGTCGGGGTGGCCTCGTTCCCGCAGGGCCATCACCGCTCCCCCGACCTGGACATCGATACCGCGTTCCTGGCCGCGAAACTCCGTGCCGGAGCGGATTATTCGATCACACAGATGTTCTTCGACCCCGAGCACTATCTACGCCTGCGCGACCGGGTGCTGCAGGTCGATCCGGTCGAGGGGGCCAAGCCGATCATTCCCGAGCTGATGCCCATCACCTCGCTGCGCACGGTGCGGCGGGCGGTCGAGCTGTCCGGGCGCGAGCTGCCCACGACGGTGCTGGAGCGCCTGCGGAAGGCGGCGGGCGACGGTCCGGAGGAGAATCGTGCCGCCGCACGCGCGGCCGGTATCGAGATCGCCACGGAGATGGCGCAGCGCCTGATCGACGAAGGCGCGCCCTGCCTGCATTTCATCACCCACAACTTCGCCAAGGCGACCACCGAGGTGCTGACCAACTTGGGCTATGAGGTGACCGCCGCGCCCCTGAGCGCCTGACCGCTACGCCACGGTCGGCACGGGCATCTGGGCGATCTGGGTGGCGGGTGCTCCCCGGCGTCGAGAACGCCTCGTGCACCACCGACAGCGGGCAGCTGCCGCCCACCCGGGAGAAGTGGAGGGCCGTGGTGGACTGCCGCTTCGAGATATTGCCGGCGCGGTCGGTGCGCACGAAGAAGAACGGCACCCGTGCCTGCCCGGGCGCAGCAGCACCGGCACGGTCAGCGGTCGCTGGTCGTGCTCGAGCTGGTTGACGTAGCTCACGGATAGCCCGAGCGCCTTGGCTCAGGCCGACTGGGTGAACCCCCCGCTATTCCCGGACCGTGCGCAATCGCGCACCCGCGTACATCTTCTACTTGGGTTCAATCTAGCAATTCCTATTTTCACAACCTTTGCAAATTCGCGGGGCTGGTTCCACAAAAATCGGCATTTGCGTGGTGTTTCGGTCGAATACAGCGCTGTGTAGCGTGCGAAATGTACCGGTGAAATCGACGCCCTGGAGGACTCCGACAGTGAAGCACCATCTCGTCCGCACCCACCGCTCCGCCGAGCACTTCCCCCGAGAGGAACACCTCGCCTGGCGGATCGCCGAGGTTGCCGCGGATGCCGTGGAGGTCGCTCCGGAGGTGGAGGCGATGATCGTCAACCGGATCATCGACAATGCGGCGGTCGCGGCGGCCTCGATCGCCCGCCGGCCGGTCGCCAATGCCCGTGCGCAGGCGCTGGCCCACCCTTACCGGCCGGGCGCCACCGTGTTCGGGGTCGAGGGCTCGTACTCCCCGGAGTGGGCGGCGTGGGCCAATGGGGTCGCGGTGCGCGAACTCGACTTCCACGACACCTTTCTGGCCGCCGAGTACTCGCACCCGGGGGACAACATCCCGCCGATCCTGGCCGTCGCGCAACACACCGGACGCACCGGCCGTGACCTGATCCGCGGTCTCGCAACGGGTTACGAGATCCAGGTGGATCTGGTGCGCGCGATCTGCCTGCACGAGCACAAGATCGACCATGTCGCCCACCTCGGACCGTCGGCGGCCGCCGGTATCGGCACACTCCTCGGCCTGGACACCGAGACCATCTACCAGGCCGTCGGTCAGGCCCTGCACACCACCACCGCGACCCGTCAGTCCCGCAAGGGTGAGATCTCGAGCTGGAAGGCCTACGCACCGGCCTTCGCCGGGAAGATGGCCGTGGAGGCCGTGGATCGCGCCATGCGCGGCGAAGGCGCGCCCGCGCCGATCTGGGAGGGCGAGGACGGTGTGATCGCGTGGCTGCTGGGCGGCCCGAACGTGGAATACTCGGTGCCGCTGCCGGGTCCGGGTGAGCCCAAGCGCGGGATTCTCGACACCTACACCAAGGAACACTCGGCCGAATACCAGAGCCAGGCCCCGATCGATCTGGCGCGGCGGATGCGGGAGCGGATCGGCGACCTCGACCAGATCGCGTCGATCGTGCTGCACACCAGCCACCACACCCACTACGTGATCGGCACCGGATCGAACGATCCGCAGAAGTTCGACCCCAAGGCTTCTCGCGAAACCCTGGACCACTCCGTCATGTACATCTTCGCGGTGGCGCTGCAGGACTGCACCTGGCATCACGAGCGCTCCTACGCGCCGGAGCGCGCGCAGCGTCCGGACACGATCGAGCTGTGGAACAAGATCTCCACCGCCGAGGATCCGGAGTGGACGCGGCGCTACCACTCGACAGACCCGAACGAGAAGGCGTTCGGCGCCCGCGCCGAGGTGACATTGAAGAGCGGTGAGGTGATCATCGACGAGTTGGCCGTCGCCGATGCGCATCCACTCGGCGCGTGTCCCTTCGCCCGGGATCAATACGTCGCCAAGTTCCGCACTCTCGCCGAGGGTGTCATCGCGCCCGCCGAGCAGGATCGCTTCCTCGAGGTGGCCCAGCGCGCGGGCCAGCTGTCCGCGGGCGAGCTGTCGGAGCTGACGTTCACCGTCTCGTCGGACGTGCTCGCCCGCGCGCCCCGGTCGCCGAAGGGGCTGTTCCGATGACCGGCCTGCTCGCCGCCGCCGCCTCGGCCGCAGACAAGCGCGCAGCGTTCAGAGCGGGGCTGAGCTCCGGCACGATCCAGCGGTTCCCCGGTGCGTTCAATCCGTTGGTGGCCAGGCTGATTCAGGAGATCGGCTTCGAAGGCGTCTACGTCTCCGGGGCGGTGCTCTCCGCTGATCTCGGCTTGCCCGATATCGGGCTCACCACGTTGACCGAGGTGGCCGGGCGCGGTCAGCAGATCGCCCGGGTCACCGACCTGCCCGTGCTCATCGACGCCGACACCGGATTCGGCGAACCCATGAGCGCCGCGCGCACCGTCACGGTCATGGAGGACGCCGGCATCGCCGGGCTGCACCTCGAAGACCAGGTGAACCCCAAGCGCTGCGGCCACCTCGACGGCAAGGCCGTGGTGCCCACCGCCGACATGGTGCGCCGCCTGCGTGCGGCCGTGGCCGCCCGCCGGGACCCGAACCTCGTGATCTGTGCGCGCACCGACGCCGCGGGCATCGAGGGCATGGACGCGGCCATCGACCGGGCCAAGGCCTATGCCGAGGCCGGTGCCGACCTGATCTTCACCGAGGCGCTGCACACCGAGGCCGACTTCGAGAAATTCCGGGCTGCGCTGTCGATTCCCTTGCTGGCCAACATGACCGAGTTCGGGAAGTCCGAACTGATTCCGGCCCAGACGCTCGAGTCGATCGGCTACAACGCGGTCATCTACCCGGTGACCACGCTGCGGCTGGCCATGTTCGCCGCCGAAACCGGATTGCGGGAGATCGCGGCGACCGGTACCCAGTCCGGGCTGCTGGATCGCATGCAGCACCGCAGCCGGCTCTACGAGCTGCTGCAGTACGAGCGTTACAACGAATTCGATTCCGACATCTTCAATTTCACCCTGGGAAGGAACCAGTGATGATAGAGACCGCGATTCCGACCATCTACAAGGGTCTCGCCGGCGTCGTCGTCGACACCACCGCGATCTCCAAGGTGGTGCCGGAAACCAACTCCCTGATCTACCGCGGCTACGCGGTCCAGGATCTGGCCGCGCACTGCAGCTTCGAACAGGTCGCCTACCTGCTCTGGTACGGCGAACTGCCCAACGACACCCAGTTGGCCCAGTTCCTGCAGCAGGAGCGTGCCTCGCGGCGCGCGGATCGCTCGCTGCTGTCGCTGGTGGCCAAGCTGCCCGACAGCTGCCACCCCATGGACGTGGTGCGCACCGCTATCAGCTATCTCGGCGCCGAAGACCCCGCCGAGGACGACAACTCGGCGAAAGCCAACCGCGCCAAAGCACTTCGCATGATGGCGGTGTTGCCGACCATCGTGGCCGCCGATCACCGCCGCCGCCAGGGCCTGGATCCCATTGCGCCGCACTCACATCTGGGTTTCGCCGAGAACTTCCTGAACATGTGCTTCGGCACAGTCCCCGCACCTGAACTGGTGAAGGCCTTCGAAGTCTCGCTGATCCTGTACGCGGAGCACAGCTTCAACGCCTCCACCTTCGCCGCCCGCGTGGTCACCTCGACACTCTCGGATATCTACAGCGCAGTCACCGCCGCCATCGGCGCACTCAAGGGCCGGCTCCACGGCGGGGCGAACGAGGCGGTCATGCACGACATGCTCGAGATCGGCGATCCGGCGCTGGCCGAGGAGTGGATGCGCAACAAGCTGTTCAAGAAGGAAAAGGTCATGGGCTTCGGCCACCGGGTCTACAAGAGCGGTGACTCCCGGGTGCCCACCATGAGAAAGGCTTTCCTCGACATCGCCGCCGCCACCGACGGCGGCACCTGGGTGCGGATGTACGACATCCTCGAACGCACGATGAACGAGGCCACCGGCATCGAGCCGAACCTCGACTTCCCCACCGGCCCCGCCTATTACCTGCTCGGCTTCGCCATCGAGTCCTTCACCCCCATCTTCGTCATGAGCCGCATCACCGGCTGGACCGCCCACATCATCGAACAGAGCGCCTCCAACGCCCTGATCCGCCCCCTGAGCCAATACGTCGGCGTCCCACAACGTTCCGTCGTCGCCTGACAGAGTCGCCGTGAGGCTTCCAGCGGGGCTGTAGCGAGGTCGTAGGGAGAGTGGACCCGGGGTTCGTAGGTTCGGGCTATGACTACTTCGACTCATGGCACCGCAGTGTCGTTCGATGGGGCCGAGCTGGCGTTCGAGGCGATCGGATCGGGGCCACCGCTGGTCGTGGTGCCGGGCGGACCCCGGGATTCGCGGTATCTCGAGGACCTCGGGGGGCTCGCCGCGAGCCGGACCCTGATTCGGTACGACGCGCGCGGCACGGGATCCACTGCGGCCCCGGATAATCCAGCCAAGTACGCCTATCCGTCGCTCGCCCGGGACGTGGACGCGCTGCGATCCCATCTCGGGGTGGAGACGATCGATGTGCTCGGCCACTCGTCGGGGGCGGTGGTCGCGGCGGTGTACGCCGGGCATCATCCGGATCGGGTGTCCCGGCTGGTGCTGGTCGTGCCGGGACCGGACTTCTTCGGCGGGGGTGGCGATATCGCGAGCCTGCTGAATGCCCGCGCAGCCGAGCCGTGGTTCGACGAGGTGCGTACCGCTGCCGGGGAATTGGCAGCAGCCGGGCCACAGGACTCGCCCGAGGCTGTGCTCGACTTACTGGACCGCTATGTCCCGGCCGCGTACGGCGGGTGGGGTGAGCGGCAGCGCGCGCATGCCGCGACACAGCGCGAACAGTTCTCGCTCGAGGCGTGGAAGCACTTCCACGGCAATGGCGATCGCACCGAGCCAGAACGCTTCCTGCCGACGTTCGGGCAGGTCACCGCACCTGTCCTGGTCGTGACAGGCGCCGCGGACGCGCTGACCGGTGTGGAGGCCGGAAACGCCGCCGCCGCGCTGTTCCCGGTCGCGACGCACGTGTCGATCGCGGGAGCGGGCCACTATCCGTGGGTCGACAACGCGCCCGAGTTCAGCTCCGTCGTCGAGACGTTCCTGGCCCGCGGCTGATAGCCGCATGCACGAAAGCGGGGTGGTCACCGATCGGTGACCACCCCGCTTTCGCATGTCCTAGTCCCGCGTGGCGAATTCGTCGACATCGAACCCACCCGGGTCCGACAGCGGGAAGACCTCGAACTCCAGGTGCGAGGACAGCGGGTTGCCGTACAGCGCGTCGGTGAGTTCCTCGTGGCTGGCCACCTCGTAGACATTCAGCCCGCCGGATTGTCCGGCAATGATCCAGCTGTGCTTGATGATGCCACGCTTCACGAGATCGACGTGGTGTGCGAATCCCTCCGGCAGCCGGTGCCGGAATTCGTCGGCGCTGATGCCGATGGGGTGCTGCTTGGTGAAGACGGCGAAGAGCGCCATGCTCGAAACTCCTTCTGATGCGGGTGTTTTCTATCGGCCCGGCGCGACAGCCGCCGCCGCGACGCCGGGAGCTGTGCCGTCGAGCGCGACGGGCGTCGAGAAGTGCGGCAGCACGTCCTCGGCGAAGAGTTGCACCGAGCGCCGCACGACGGCCTCGGGCGCGGTGCTGGGCGGCGTCTGCAGGCTGATCGTCACGTCGCCGAACGCCTCTCTGATACGAGCGATCTGATCGACGACCTGGGCCGGCGTCCCGACTATGGTCTTGTCGGCGGCGAGCTGGGCGGCGAAGGTCCCGCCCGCGACCCGGTCGACGATCTTCTCGTACCCCTCGTACTGGGTGCTGCGGGCGGTCGACCAGCCGGAGACGGCCCGGGCCAGCGCACGGTGGTTGGTGTTCGCGAACTGCTCGCCGAGGCTGCGCGCCTCGTCCGCGTCGTCGGCAAGAAACGAGCTGTAGCTCAGATGCACTTCGGCTGTGGCGGGGTCGAATCCGGCGGCTTCCCGGGCCACCCGATACCTGGCGATGATGTCCTGCACCTTCTCCCGCGGATTGATCGACGGCACCAGCAGCAGCCCGTGCCCGGCCGCACCGGCCCGCTCGGCGGACTCCGGGGTGATCGCCGTGGCCACCAGGATGCGCGGGTGCGGACTCTGAAACGGACGCGGCTGCAGCGTCACCGGCCCGAACGAGTGGAAGCCGTTGTCGATGGTCACGTCGGATCCCGTCCACAGCTCGACGATCGCTGCCACGGTGGCGTCGAACCGTGGCCGCGAATCATCCAGGGACAGTTGGAAGGCCGCGAACTCGTCCGGCAGGAATCCACGTGCGACACCGACATCGAGCCGCCCGTGGCTGATGTTGTCCAGCACCGCCAGCCGCGCTGCGAGTTTGATCGGATGATCGAACGCGGGCACCACGGCGCCGGTGATCAGCCGGATCCGCTCCGTCCGGGCGGCGACGGCGGTCAGGAAGGTGGTGGGATCCGGGCTGTAGCCCCCGTATTCGAAGAAGTAGTGCTCGACGGTCTTGACGTGGTGGTAGCCGAGCTCTTCGGCATACACCGCGATCGAGAGCGCGTGATCGTAATAGTCGACCGGCGCCTGGTCGCGCGGGCCGACGGTGGGAAAGAGGTTGATGCCGAACTTCATCGCGTCACGTCCTGGAGTGAAGAGGTGGCGGCCGGCAGCGCGAACTCGGCGGCCAGGAGTTCATAACTGCGCACCCGCGCCTGATGGTCGTGCACCGTGGTGACGACGATGATCTCCTCGACGTCGAGACTCGAGGCGAGCGAACGGATTCGGTCACCGACCCGGTCGGGCGTGCCCCAGAAGTACCGGGGCCATTCGAAGTTCTCGTTTTCGAGGATGTCGCCGTAACGGGCCAGCTCCGCCAACGCGGTGTCCGGCTCCGGAATCGGCCGGACATCGTTGCGGAACAACCGATTACGCACCGCGCGTTGGGCCGAGTACAGTCGCGCGGCCTCGGCCTCGGTATCGGCGACCACCGCCGTGATGGCGAGGATCGGCGACCGCCCGGGCGCGAGCCGGTGGTACGCCTCGATGGACTCCCGGGTCGCCCCCGGATTGATGAAATGCGCGAACGCGTAGTCGATGTCGGCCCGGCCTGCCGACACGGCGCTCCCGGGGCTGCTGCCCAGCAGCCAGATATCCGGTGCGGGCGCGTCGAGCGGGACCGCGACCGGGGCGCGGCGCGCCCCGTCGACGGCCGGGGAGCCGGCCAGATGCGCGCGCAGCTGTTCGACCTTCGCGTCGATCGACGGTCCGCGTCCGGCCTCGGGCACCGGTCGCAGTGCGAGGGTCTCGACCTCGTCGGCGCCCGTGGACCGTCCGATACCGAGGTCGATGCGGCCCGGATGCAGGGCCGTCAGCGTCCGGAACGTCTCGGCCACCTTGAACGGGCTGTAGTGCGTGAGCAGCACCCCGCCCGATCCGACCCGCAGCGTCGAGGTCGCCGAGGCGATCGCGGTCACCAGGATCTCGGGCGCCGAGATGGCGTGCGAGTACATGGCATGGTGTTCGGCGACCCAGTAGCGGGTGTAGCCGAAGCGTTCGGCGTGGCGGGCGAGGTCGAGAGAATTGGCCAGGGCCTGCGACTGGGGCGTGCCCTCGGGGACCGGAGCCTGGTCGAGGATGGACAATCTGATGGTCATAGCGCCTCCAGGGTTTCGTCGAGCAGGGCTACCGCATTGCGGTGCAAGGGAAATGGCGTATCCGAGGGCAGTCCGGTGCGCTCCGCGCGGCGCGTCACCGCCGCGGTGATGAGCGCGAATTTGAATCCGGCCAGCACCTCGTAGAAGGTCAGATTCCGCAGGGTCCGGCCGGACAGCGCGGCGTATGCCTCGACGGTTCGGTCCCGGTCGGGCAGCCCGTACAGTCGCTGTGCGCCGATCCCCCGGCTCAGGTGCCGGTCCAGGTACAGAAACCAGGCGAGATCGCTCTCGGGTTCGCCGTATCCGGTCATCTCCCAGTCGACGAGGGCGGCGACCTCGGTATCGCGGTAGATGATGTTGCCGAGCCTGGCGTCACCCCACAGCAGCACGTACGGCGACCGGTGGACCGGAATATTGCCCGCCAGCCACCGCTCGGCCCGCCGGATCACCGGATCGTCCGCGCAGCGATAGAAGTCCAGCGCATCGCTCCAATACCGCACCTGCGCAGCGGGACCCGCAGGACCCAGATCGGGCAGATCGGCGGTGTCCGCCGTGATCGAATGCAGTCGTTCGAGCGCGGTCAGGGCCGCCCACCAGACCGCCGTGCGTTCGCTGGGCACCAGATCGGCGACCCAGCCCGACCGGTGGTAGGACGGAAAGTCCGGCGGGACCCGGCCGTCGACGAACTCCATCAGGAAGAACGGCGCGCCCAGCACGGTGGCATCGGGTTCGACGGCCAGCACCTCGGGCACGGGCACATCGCTGTGGCGGCGCACCGCCCGCAGCGCATCGGCCTGCGCCACAATCGATTCGGTGGGATAGATCCGCTCTCCGGTAGCGCCGACCCGGATGATCGAACGGTGAGTGCCGCCCGCGATATCGCGCGCGGTCACCTGAATGGTCTCCGCCGAGAAACCGTTGCGCGGCAGCGAGATATCGACGCTGTCCGGATCGATGTCGTACCCGGTCGAGGTGCGGGACAGCCAGCCCAGCACCAGATCCCGGGTGCTATTGCGCGATCGCTGCAGTGGCACCGCCATGATGTGGCCTTTCGCCGGTGATGAGCGTGGATGTCGGACCGAGCGGAGCCGCGGCGATATCGACGAATCCCGCCGCGCGCAGCCAGGTTTCGGCCTCCGCGACGGTGTACTCGCTGCCGCCCGAGGACCACACCAGCATGTTCAGGCTGGCGAGCAGGGCCGGTGGGGTGGGGCTGACCGGATCGAGCACCGGGTCGTAGATGGCGATGGTGCCGCCCTCCGGCAGCGCCGCGTAGGCGGCGGCGATGAGCTGCTGCCGACGGTGGACGGGCCAGTTGTGCAGGACGTGCCCGAAAATCAGCACATCGGCGCTGGGCAGCGGATCGGTGAAGAAGTCGCCGGGCCGGAAGGCGATCCGGTCGGTCAACCCCAGTTCGGTGATGTGGGCGTCGAATTCGGGCTCGACCTCGGGCAGGTCGAAGACCTGTGCCGTGAGGTGTGGGTGGGCTCGCACCACTTCCGCGGCGATATTTCCGCGCGCGCCGCCGATATCGGCGAAGGTGGTGCGCTGCGACCAGTCCAGCCGGGACAGCGCCGCGCCGATGGGGGCGTTGAGCACATCCATCGCCTCGAAGAAGGCGCGACGATCGTCGGCGTCGGTGAACAGGGTGCCGTATGGATCACCGCCCGCCGCATCGGAATTGGCCGGCTTCCCGGATTTCAGGCTGGCGGCGAGCCCGGTCCAGGCCGGATGCAGGGTCTTGTCGAGGAAACGCAGGAATCCACCGAGATAGTGGGGACGGCCATGTACCAGATAACGGTGCGCGTCGGGGCTGTTCGCGTAGCGACCGTTATCGGTGATGAGCAGTCCGGTGGCGGCGACGGCATCGAGGAAATCGCGCGACCATTCGGGTTGAATTCCGGTGATCGCGGCGATTTCGACTGCCGGAAGCTCTTGGTCGGCCAGTGCGGTGAACAGGTCGAGCTCCACCGCGGCCAGCACCACCTGGGCGCGGCGGGCCCCGGAGACCAGGCCGAGAATATGTGCGGGCGATCCACCGGAATCGGTGTTGTCGAGGTTCTCACCGGGAGCGGGGATCAGCGGTGTGGAGACGTGACTCATCGAGTTCTCCTGAGGTTTGGCGTCGGAATCGACCGTAGAAAGCGCTGCTGCACGGCTCCTGGAGGATCTCTGGAGCGTGGATCCGGCATTCGGCCGTGCGCCCGAATTGCCGGATACGCTCCCGCCGTCGCAGTGAATCGCGTTGCAAGGGAGATGATTCGAATGATTCTCGTGGTCGGAGCCACCGGTATCGTCGGCACCGCGACGGTACGGGAATTGTCGCGGCGGGGCGCGAAGGTTCGCGCCCTGGCCAGGGATCCGGGCCGGACCGCCCCGGTGGCGGGCGTGGAATTCGTGGCCGGGGACCTCGATGTTCCTCGCACACTGGTTCCGCTACTGGAGGGCGTGGATTCGGTCTTCATCGCGACCTCCGGCCATCTGAAGGCGAGGCAGGACGCCACCGTCGTCGCGGCCGCCGCGGCGGCGGGCGTTCGGCGGGTGGTCACGGTCTCGTCGCTGGCAGTGGACGAGAATCCGGACGGCGCGCTCGGCGGCTGGCATGCCGCGGGCGAGCGAGTGGCCGTCGAGTCCGGAATTCCGTCGATCGTGTTGCGGCCGAACGGGTTCTATTCCAATACATTCGCGTGGATCCCTTCGATTCTCGGCACCGGCGTGGTCGAGGTGGCGCTGCCCGATCTGCCCGCAGCCCACCTCGATCCCCGCGATATCGGGCGGGTGGCAGCCCGGGCGCTGTCCGCGGAGACCGACCCCGCCGGCGCACCGGTGCTGCGGCTCAGCGGCCCGCGGGCGGTGAGCCCGCGTGAGCAGGTGGCCGTCCTCGCCGAGGTGCTCGGCCGGCCGATCGCCGTGCGGGAGATCTCGATCGACCAGGAGCGGGAGCGGCTGGCCCGCCGGGTGCCCGCGGCGGTCGCGGACGCGGTCACCGCGGCCCGTGCCGCCGCGGGCCCGGTCCGGAGCCTGATCTTCGATGACGTCGAAATACTCACCGGGACACCGCCGATCAGCTATGAGAAGTTCGTGCGCGACCACCGGGCGAGGTTCCTCGGCGACTCGTGAGGACCCTCGCCCGGCGCCGGTCACGGGCGGGCGGAACTGCTTTCGGTGGTCTCCAGCGCGGTATCGGACTCAGGTGCGTCGATCTCCGGCTCCGCCGGGGTCGCCGCCGCCGGTGCGGGCGGCGCGGCGGTCCGCAGCCCGAAGGTGAACACCAGCGCCACCACCGCGAAGACCGCGCCGACACCGAACGCGGCGTGATAGCCGGACAGCAGTTCAGCGTGCGACGGCGGGTGGCCGCCGCTGCCGGAACCGGTCCGGGAGGCAGCGATGGTGGCCAGCACCGCCAGCCCGATGGCTCCACCGAATTGCCTGGTGGTGTTGATGATTCCGGAGGCCACGCCGGCCTCGGCGGGCGCCACGCCGCCGGTGGCGGCAATGACCAGCGGCACCATCACCAAGCCCGCACCGAGGGTGATCAGGACCTGGGGGATCAGCACATGCAGCGCGAAGGAGCCGTGATCCGGGACGAACGCGAGCCAGATCAAGCCGAGCGCGCTCAACGCGGGCGCGCCGGTCAGCAGCGGGCGGACGCCCCCGAATCGCTTGACCAGCGGCGGACCCGAGTACGCGCCGATGGTCATCGCCACCGCGCCGGGCAGGAACGCGATGCCGGTGCGGAAGGCGTTGTAGCCCAGGATGTTCTGCATGTACAGCGACAAGAAGTAGAAGTGCGCGATCACCGCCGCGCCGATCCAGAACATGACGATATTGGCGAAGGCGACCGAACGGATCTTCAAGACGTACAACGGAATCAGCGGCGCGGCCGCGACCTTCGCCTCGTGCACGGTGAACCAGACCAGCAGCACGGCCGCACCCACAATCGGCCCCCAGGTCGAAGGTGCGGACCAGCCGTGGTTCTGGGAGTCGACCGCACCGAACACCAGCGCCACCAGCGCCGTGGTGACGAGCACCGCGCCGACCCCGTCGAGTCGCTTCCCCGCCGCGCCCCGACTCTCACCGAGCAATGGATAGGTCAGTGCCAGGGCCAGCGCACCGAGCGGGATATTGACGTAGAAGATCCACTGCCAGCTGGCGATATCGGTCAGTACGCCGCCGAGCACCGACCCCAGTGCAGCCCCGGCCCCCGAGATCGCACCCCAGGCCGCGGTGGCACGGGCCCGCGCCCTGCCCTCGGTGAAGGTGGTCGACAGGATCGCCAGGGTGGCGGGCGAGAGCAGCGCGCCGCCGAAACCCTGGACGACACGGGCGATCACCAGCCATTCCGACGACCTGGCCAGACCACCGGCCAGGCTGGCGAGGGTGAAAATGGTGAGGCCGATGAGGAACACCCGCCGGCGGCCGATCAGGTCGGCGACCCGGCCGCCGAGCAACAGGAAGCCGGCGAAGGTGATGGCGTAGCCGTTGACCACCCATTGCAGTCCGGCGTCGGAGAAGTCGAGCGAACCCTGGATGGCGGGTAGCGCGACATTGACGATCGAAAGGTCGAGGACGACGATCAACTGCCCCAGGCAGAGCAGGCTCAGCACCGCCCAATCCGGCGGACGGGAAATCCGGGACCGTGTGGTGTCGAACGACGGAGACGGTGTGGACATGGATTGGGCTCCAATTTCCTTGGATACAAAGGTGATTCGAGTCCGATGGACTCATGGGTCCAATATCTGGACTCGTGAGTCCACCGTCAATCCGGCTCCAGCGGGACTCCAGCGAGACTCCAGCGGGACTCCAGTGGCGCTGCAGATCCCGCGCACATGCTGGAGACACGTGTTCGATCGATGAGAAGTGGGGACGATCGATGTCCGATCCAACGACCGACCCGGTAGCGGCCGGGCAGTCCGAGTACGTCTTCGTGAACGTCCTGCGCCTGGCAGGTCCGCCGGAGCGATTCGAATCGATCTATGCCGATGTCGCGGACTATTTCTCGCGGCAACCCGGTTTCCGGCATTACGAATTGCTCAAATCCGAGAGCGATCCGCACGTCTACATCAATATCGCTCGCTGGTCCGGCCGCGAGGCATTCCTGCGCGCGACCTCGAATCCGGAATTCCGCACCCGCACCCGGGTCGGTGAAGTGGCGGCCGGAGATCCGCAGCTGTGCCGGATCATTCGATCGGCCGGTCAGTCGGGGTGAGCGCACTCGACGAGGTCGCCGACGACGTCTTCGCCTATATCGAGCGCCCCGGCGGCTGGTGCGTGAGCAATGCCGCGCTCGTCCGCGCTGACGGCGAATCCGTTCTGGTGGATACGTTGGGCACCGAAAGCCGGGCCCGAGGTTTGCGTTCCGCGCTGACGCGGATGGGCGCGGGCTCGCCGGCGATGGTGATCAACACCCACTGGCACGGGGACCACACGGCGGGGAACGCGCTGTTCGCCCCGGCTCCGGTCGTCGCGCATCGACGGTGCCGGCCGGCGATGGCTCGCGACGGCTGGGCGGTGCGGGCCCTGTGGCCCGAGATCGATTGGGGGGACCTGCCTTTGGTGCTGCCCGGTGTCGGGGTGGGTGATCGGACCGTCCTGCACGCCGGTGAGCGCGAGATCCACTTGCTCACCGGGGGTATCGGACACACCGACGCCGATCTGGCGGTATGGGTGCCGCACGCGCGGGTCGTCGTCGCGGGTGATCTCGTCATGCCCGGCACGACACCGTTCCTGCTGTCGGGTTCGGTGCGCGGCACGCTCGACTGGATGGATCGGCTGCGGGACCTCGCGCCCGAGACCATCATCGGCGGCCACGGCGAGGTCGCCGACCGTCACGTCCTCACCGAGACCCGTGACTATCTCGACTGGCTGCTCGCGGTGGCCCGGGACGCGATGCCGTCCGGCGCGACGCCACTCGAGGCGGCCCGCCAGGTCGATCCGGCGCGACTGGGCGAGCATCCGTGGTCGTCGTGGAATGAACCGGAGCGATTGGTGGCCAATCTCCATCGTGCGTACGCCGAGATCGCGGACACCGCCGCGCCGATCCGCTCGGGACCGGTCCTGGCGGATATGGCGGCCTTCCTGGGGCATTCGATCCCGGCCTCCGCCTGACCTCGGCACGCCCACCCGCCGATTGCCGACCATGTCACCAATTCGACTGTGCCGTAACAGATTATGAAATACTGACGAAGCCTTCCGATCACGGCGAGCGGGACGATTCCGCACCCGGCGGACGCTGGCTAGCCTGTGGAATCGGATCGCATTTCGAATGAAGGAGTGTGCCCATGGTGTCAGCTTCGTCCCGGGCCGCAGTCGCGCTGGATTCACGCGCGGCGAGCAAGCGGTCGGTGATCGTGGATGCCGCCACGGACTCGTTCCTCGAATTCGGTTACGAGCGAACCAGTGTCGAGGCCATCGCCGAGCAGGCCGGCGTGTCCAAGCAGACGATCTACAACTACTTCGGCGACAAACGGACCCTGTTCCGGGTGGTACTCGCCGGGGTGCGGGCGGCGGCCGATACGGCCGACGAACTCGATCCGCGCCTGCTGCGGAATCCGGGCACCGTCTTCGAGGATCTGGTCACGGTGGGGCGTTTGTTCCTCGCGGTGACCCTGTCCGAACGGGTGTCCGCGGTACGGCGGCTGATCGTCGGTGAGGTGGCGCGGCATCCGGACCTGCATCAGGTCTGTGCCGATCAATCCGTGGCGCAGGGGCCGCGGATCGCCGGGTGGCTCGCCCATCGCTTCGAAGTGCTCGCCGCGGCGGGCATTCTGGAGACGACCGAACCGGCGGAGGTGGCGGGCCAGTTCTTCGCGCAGCTGTCCCACGACGGCCAGCAGGCCTCGGCCTTCGGCACCATCGCGCTCACGCCGGACCGGGCCGCAGAGATCTCGGCGCGCGCCGCACGACTGATTCTGCGCGCCTACGCGATCGAACGACCAGCGTGACCGGATTTCCGGCGCGCTGAAATCTTCATACAGCTCGGGAGCTACACATGATCAAATTCGGGGTATTGGGATCACTGCAGTGCTGCATCGACGGTGTCGGCGCAGTCCCGAGCGCACCGAAGCAGCGCCAACTGCTCGCCCTGCTGTTGATGAACGCGAACCGGGTGATCTCGGCCGACTACTGCATCGAGGAACTGTGGGAGTCGGCGCCGCCGTCCTCGGCGGCCTCCACGCTCCAGACCTATGTCATGCAGTTGCGCAAATGCCTCGGCGAGCACAGCTCGAACCTGGATCGGGGCGAGTCCCGGCTGGAGACCCGCGAACGCGGCTACCTCCTGCACGTGGGCCCCGGGGAATTCGATGTCGACGTCTTCGAGGACAAGGTCCGGCTGGCGCGGCTGGCGCTCGCCGCCGAGGACGACGACAGCGCCGACAGCGCGCTGCGCGCGGCCCTGGCCGTGTGGCGCGGCCCGGTCTTCACCGACATCAAACCCGGTCCGGTGCTGACCATGTGGGCCACCAGCCTGAACGAGGTGCGGCTGTCGATCCTCGAACACCGCATCGAGGTGGATCTGCGGCTGGGCCGTCATCGCGAACTGATCGGTGAACTCAGCGGCATGGTGCAGCGCTCGCCGCTGCTGGAGAGCCTGCACGCGCATCTGATCATTGCGCTCTACCGCTCCGGTAGGCAGGCGCACGCGCTGCAGGTGTACGAGCGGTTGCGGCACCGGCTGGCCGAAGAGCTGGGCTTGGAGCCCACCCCGGCGCTGCAGCAACTGCACCACAAGGTGCTGCGCAGCGCCCCGGAGCTGGCTCCGCCACCGAAAATTGTTGCCGCCTCGCGCTATTCGGCCGAGCTCATCGCGGGTCGACTGCGACCACAGGTGGATTCGCTCTGCGGCTGAAGCCGGACCGCGGCGAGCAGGGCCCGGGTGACGTCGTGCTGCGGAGTGTCGAAGACCTGGTCGACACTCCCCTGCTCCACGATCCGGCCCGCGGACATCACCGCCACGGAGTCGCTGAGGTGCCGCACGACCGCGAGATCGTGCGAAACGAACAGCATCGACAGTCCCCGTTGGGCTTTCAGATCCGCGAGCAGATCCAGGATCTGCGCCTGGATCGTGACGTCCAGGGCGGAGACCGGCTCGTCACAGATCAGGACGGCGGGATCGGAGGCCAGGGCGCGGGCGATGGCCACCCGCTGGCGCTGCCCGCCGGACATCTCGCCGGGCCGCCGCCGTTCGAAAGTGTGTGGCAGACCGACGGAATCGAGCAGGCTCAGAATTCGCTTGCGCCGATCGGCGGCGCTGCGCCCGCGCGCGGACAGGGCCTCACCGATGATCCGGCTGACATCCCAGCGGGGATCGAACGAACTCGCCGGGTCCTGCCAGACGACGCCGACCCGCGGACGCCGGGCCCGGCGGGCCCGCTCGGGCAGGGCGCTCCAGGGTTGGCCGCCGAGGGTGACAGTGCCCGCGTCCGGTCTCAGCAGGCCGAGAACCAGTGCGGCGGTGGTGCTCTTGCCGGAGCCGGATTCGCCGACCAGGCCCAGCGTGGTGCCGACCGGCAGCTCGAAGCCGACCTCGGTGACGGCCGCCACCGACCGGCCGCGGGCCACGCGGAACGACTTGCACAACCCCGTCACGGACAGGGCGGGCTGGGCGGATTCGGTCCCGGCGTCGGCGAGGACCGCCGGTTCCGATCGCGCGACGGTCCGGCCATCCCCGGACAGCCGCCTGCCCCGTTTGCCGGGAGTCGGGACCGCCGCCAGCAGCCGGCGGGTGTAGGGGTGCCCGGGTGCGCCGAGAACCCGTGCGGCCGGGCCCTGTTCGACAATGCGGCCCTCGTGCATGACCGCGACCCGGTCGGCTATTCCGGCAACCACCGACAGGTCGTGGCTGACCAGCAGCAGGGCGGTGCCATCATCACGCAGGGCGGACAGAAGTTTCAGGATCCGCGCCTGTACGGTGGCGTCGAGGGCCGTCGTCGGCTCGTCGGCGATGATCACCTTCGGCCGGCCCGCGAGGGCGGACGCGATCAATACCCGCTGGCGCTGCCCGCCCGAAAGCTGGTGTGGGCGCATAGTTCTGCGCAGTTCCGGATCGTCGATGCCGACCGATCGCAGCAACTCGTCGACCCGGCGGGCGCGGTCGGCCGCGGAGCGCGCGAGCCGGTGCGCGCGAAGCGTGTCGCCCACCTCGGCCGCGACCGGCCGCAACGGGTCGAGCGAGATCAGCGCGTCCTGCAGGATCAGCGCGATCTCCCGGCCGCGCACGGAACGCCACTCCCGCGCGGACAATTGATCCAGATCGATGTCCCCCAGGCGCAGGGACCGGGCCGCGACCGTCGAGCCCGGTCCGGTCAGGCCCAGCAGCGCGCGGGCGGTGACGCTCTTGCCGGACCCGGATTCCCCCACCAGCGCCAGGCATTCACCGGCCGCGAGCTCGAAACCGATGCCGCGCACCGCCGCTACCCGGTCACCACCCCGGCCGAAGGAGACGTGCAGATCATCGACGTGCAGAACGGGCAAGGTCGCCCTCCCAACGTTGTTGCAGTGCCCGGCCGAGCACAGTGACGGTGACGACGGTGAGGGTGATGGCGGCTCCGGGCGGAACGGCCACCCACCACGACTTGGACAACAGTTCACGACCCGCCGCGAGCATCGAACCCCATTCGGGGGTGGGCTCTTTCGGGCCGAGCCCCAGGAAACTCAAGGCCGAACCGATCATGATCGAGCTGCCGACGCCGAGGGTCGCCAGCACGACGGTCGGGCGCAGCGAGTTCGGGACGATGTGGCGGGCAATCCGATATCCGGGCGAGCGACCCAGTGCGATCGACGCCCGGACGTAGTCGGCATTCCGCACCACCAGGGCCTGCGACCTGACCAGCCTGGCGTACGAGGCGGATTCGGCGATGGCGATCGCCGCGATCAGGCTGCCCGCCCCCTGTCCGAGCATCGCGATCACCAACAGCGTCAGCAGCACGCCCGGAAACGCCAGCACGATGTCCAGCCCCCGCGCGATGACGGTGTCGATGAGCCGGCCGCCGAGCGCGGCGCACAGCCCGATCAGCGTGCCGCCGAGCACGGCCAGCAGGGTCGCGGTGAGACCGACGAGGATCGAATAGCGGGCGCCGAAGACGCTGCGCGCGAAGATGTCTCGTCCGAGCTGATCGGTGCCGAGGAAGTGGTGGCGGCCGGGCGTCGCCAGCGCCTGACCGAGATCGACCTCGATGGGCGATCGCGTCGCGATCCAGCCGGGCACGAGGACACAGGCCGCCAGCACGACGGCGACAAGGCCGGGCAGGAGCAGTCGCGCGTTCCGCGTCACGGTCACCGGGCCACCCCCGAGGGCGTCGCCGAGCGCGGATCGATGACCCGATAGGCCAGGTCCACCACGGAATTGACGGCGATGAACAGCAGCGAGCCGAACATGACCAGCGCGATGACCACCGGAAAATCGTGAGTAGTGACCGCCGACAACAAGACTCGCCCCAGACCGGGGCGCGCGAACACCGTCTCGACCAGCACCGCGCCGCTGAGCAGACCGCCGACCAGCCAACCGCTGACCGTGACGGCGGACAGCAGCGTGTGCCGTAGGGCGTGATGGATTCGGATGTCCAGCTCACCCAACCCCCGGGCGCGGGCGCTGAGCACGAACGGGGACAGCATGACCGCGTCCACACCGTCCCGCATCACCTGGGCGAGCAGCGCGCCGATGGGCACGGCCAGGGTGGTCGCGGGCAGCACCAGGGCCGCCGGACCGGAACCGGTCGAGGGGAACAGATGCAGGCGGAACGAGAGGCCCGCCAGCAGCAGGGTGCCGGTCCAGAAGGTCGGCGTGGATACCGCGATCAGCTCCAGCGCATGGGCGATCGCCCGCGGCACGCGGCCTGCCCCCGAGGTCGCGACCACCGTGACCAGCGCACCCGCGACGCCGAGGATAATAGCCGCGGCGGCGAGTTGCAGTGTCGGAGTGAGCTGTTCGCCGATCACCTGCAGTACCGGCTGCTGTCGTTGGAAGGATTCGCCGAAATCACCGCGGGCCAGGCGGCCCAGATAGTGCAGGAACCGCTGCGGCAGCGGTTCGTCCAGGCCCATCTGCGCACGGACGGCGGCCAGGGTCGCCGGGGTCGCGGGCGCATTCCCGAGCATGGCGTAGGCCGGATCGCCGGGCACGAGTGACATGGCGAGGAACGTCACGGTCGCCACCCCCGTGAGGATTCCGGCGATTCCGAGTACCCGGCGCAGGATCGCACCGGCGACGGTCACCAGGACGGCCATCAGTTCAGCCACGCATCGTAGAAGACCGGGTACGACGCCGGGGCGGCGGCGATACCGTGCACCCGGGTCCGGGTCGCGACCTGGCTGGCGGGCACGAAGATCGGAACGAGCACCGCCTGATCGATGGCCCAGTGCTGGGCGGCGGCATAGTCCGCGCGCTGCGCGCCCGCGTCGAGCGTGCGCGCCGCATTGCCGACCCACGCGTCGACCTGCGGGTCGTCGACCCACGAAATATTCTGTCCCGCCATCGGTTTGGCGGTGGAGAGCAGGAAGTTGCGCATGATGTCCGGCGAGTTGGATGACCAGCTGGTGTCGAAGAGGTCGTAGTCGCCGCGCGCGACGAGCTGGAAGAGCTCACCGGTCTGGACATTGGTGCGGACGATCTCGATGCCGACCTTCTTGGCCGAGGCGACGATGGCCAGCCCGACCAGGCCCCGATAGTTGGATTCGTCCTGTGCCCTGGTGGTCGTCCAGGTCGCGCGGAGCCGGACGCCATCCTTGATCCGGTAGCCCTCGGCGTCGCGCTGGTTCCACCCGGCCTGATCGAGCAGCCGGTTGGCCTCGTCGATGCTGTAGTTCCACGAATTCTCCAGTGCCGCATCGTAGAACTGGGTGGCCGGGGTCAGGATGCTCCAGGACCGGCTGTAGACGCCGAAATAGATCGAGGACAGGATCGCGTCGACATCGGTCGATCGCTGCAACGCCCGGCGGACGCGTGGGTCCTGCCAGGGACCCCGCCGCGTATTGATGTAGACGCCGTAGCCGGTGCCCTGTGCGTCGTAGCGGGTGTACCGAAGCGAAGGATCCGCCTTCAGGTCGCTGACGTTCTGCGCGGGCACCGACAGCAGTCCGTCGATCTGGCCGCTGGTCAACGCCCCGATGCGGGTCGAGTTCTCCGGCACGAAACGGAACTCGACACCATCGAGGTGCGCGGGTCCCGCATGCGCCGAAGTCGCAGGGGCCCAGTCGTATCCGGCGAACTTGGCGAGGCTGACGCGCTGCTGCGCGGTATGCCCGGCAAAGGTGAACGGACCCGACCCGACCACGTGATCGCAGAGCTTGCCGGCGTTGTCGGCGAAGTTCTTCGGCGACTGGATACCCAGGGCGGTGGTGCTCACCGACGCGAGGAACGGCTGAAAGGGCTCGGTGAACGCCACTTCGACGGTGTGCTCGTCGATCACGGTCGACCGGCTGTACGGTCCCAGCAACGTTGCCGCCCATTGGGATTTGGTGTTCGGATCGACGATCCGGTCGAAGTTCGCCTTGACCGCGGCGGCATCGAGCCGGGTGCCGTCGTGGAACACCACATCGTCGCGCAGGGTGAAGACGTACCGCGTCAGGTCATCGCTGATCGTCCAGCTCTTCGCCAGCCAAGGGTGGAAGGTGTTGTCATTGCCCTGCGCCACCAGGGAATCCACCACACCGCGATCGATCAGGGCGGTGGCGTCGGCGGGACTCACCCCCGGGTCCAGGCAACTCGGCTCCGAGGGCAGCGCGAAGCGCAGCGTGCCGCCGGCCACCGGCGGCCCGTCCGATCCCCCGCCGTCCGTACCCGGGGAGCAGCCCGCGACCAACGCGGCAGCGGTCAACAGGGCGGCCAGCGGCCACACGGTTCTACCCATCATGGTTCGCAGTGTTGTCGCCGCCGATGCAGCCGCACTCCGGCGCCGCTGGAGGAACGCTGGAAGGCATCCGGCGCTTGCTGGACAGCGTTGCGCGGCAGTCGTTTTGCTGGATCGCGTGAATACGCGAGACAGGACGGGTGCGCGATGAGAGCGGTAGTGACCACCGGCGACCGGCAGACGCCGACGCGGCTGATCGAGGTCGACGAGCCGACGCCGGGGCCCGGTGAGGTGCTGGTCCGAGTGCGGGCCATCGGGATCAACCGGGGTGAGCTGACTCGGGCGGAGCGACTTCCGGCTGGATCCCGGCTCGGCTGGGACATTCTCGGCACGATCGAGGACGCCGACGCGGACGGGCCGGCGCACTCGCGGGCCGTCGTCGCGCTCGCGCGCGGCGACGGGTGGGCCGATCGGGTCGCCGTGCCGCGCCGCGACGTCGCGGTCATCGACGACCCCGGCGCGGCCGTCGATCTCGCCGCACTGCCCGTGGCCGGGTTGACCGCGCTCGCGGCCATCCGACGAGCCGGGCCGATCATCGGCAGGACCGTGCTGGTCACCGGAACGAGCGGCGGCGTCGGTGGGGTGCTGGCGCAGCTCGCGCACGCTGCCGGGGCCGAGGTGCTGTCGGTCCGGCACCGGTTCACCGGCGCCGGACTCGATGTCGTCTCTCCCGAAGGCGAACCGACCGCACCGCGGCCGGTCGACGTCGTGTTCGACAGTGTCGGCGGACCGACGCTGCAGGCGGCGTTCGAGCTGCTGAAACCGCGAGGCGTGCTGGTGAGTTTCGGCAATACCGTCCGCGCGCCGCTCGAGCTGCCGGTCGATTGGGGACATCGGCGGCCCGGGGTGAGTCTGAGCTATGTGAACCTGTTCGACGAGCTCGACGCGGGGACCGGGGCCGCCGACGATCTGCTCTGGCTCGGACGGCGCTGGGCCGCAGGGGATTTGAGCCTCGCCGTGAACCGAACCGGGCCGCTGGACACGCTCGACGACACGCTGTCCGCACTCCGGGAGCGGACCTTTCACGGCAAGGCGGTCCTGCACTGGTAGCAGGCGTCAGAACGCGAGGCCGCCGTTCACCTCGAGCACATGGCCGTTGACGTAGTCCGAGTCCGGACCCGCAAGGAACCGGGCCACACCGGCGATCTCCTCGGCCCGCCCCGGCCTACCCGCCGCGATGGTCGGTAGGTACCGGTCCCACACCGGAGGATTCGCGATGAGATCGCGCCCCATCCCTTCGTCGATAAAACCGGGAGACAGGGCGTTCACCGAGATGGATTGTGGTGCAAGCTCTATCGCCGCGATGCGGACCAGGGTCTCGATGGCCGCCTTGCTGATCGAGTACGCGCCCGCTCCCGGTGCGATCCGCTGCGCCAGGGCCGACGACAGGGCGATGAACCGGGCGGACCCGGAGGCAGCCAGATAGGGCACCGCCGCCTGCAGGGTGAGAAACGTTCCGACGACATTGGTTTCGAGCACCGTGGTGAAATTCGCCGGCGGCGTGATCGCCAAGGGGCCGGGGCGGCTCACGCCGGCGTTCGCGAACACCACATCGACACCGCCGAGCCTGCTGCCGGCCTCGGCGAAGGCTGCCGCCAGCTGCACGGCGTCGGTGACATCCGCTGTCACGGCGCTCCCGGCCGGATGCTCCTGAATCCACTGTGTCGCAGTCGATTCCCTGCCGACGATCACTACGCGCGCGCCGTGGCGGAGCAGATCCTCGGCCACCACTCGGCCCAGCCCGCGGCCACCCCCGGTGATCACGATGCGGCGTTCGGCCAGACCATTCGGCTGCACAGTCATTACTTCTCCTCCAGGTGGACAGTCGTCGCTCGACTGTGCCCACACCCGCCCGACAACCGCCTACAGGATCGCTGGAGCAGCCGATTCCAGTGGTCCTCCAGCATTCGTCGGCGTCGCCTCCAGCAGCCGATGCGAGTGTCGACGCCACTGACACGAAGTCGTGGCGATCGCCAGCAGTTGTTCCGAACTCGAAAGGATGGAACATGGCATACGTTGGGGCGCAAGCAAAGACAACAAAGACGCACGGACCGCGCCGGGTCGCGATCACGGGAATCGGCATACTGGCCCCCGGAGCGGTCGGCACCGGCCAATTCTGGGACCTGCTCACCGCGGGCCGCACCGCCACCCGCCGGATCAGCTCGTTCGACACCGGCGGCTACCGGTCCCGGATCGCGGGCGAGATCGACTTCCGGCCCTACGACCACGGATTGAGCCGACGCGAGGAGCGGGCCTGGGATCGGGTCACCCAGTTCGCGGTCACCACCGCCCGGGAAGCATTGCAGGACAGTGGATTCGATCTCGGCCGTGTGGACCCCGCGCGAATCGGCATCAGCATCGGCAGTGCGGTCGGGTGCACGACGGGCCTGGAACGCGAGTACTCCCTGGTCAGCGATCAGGGCCGGGAATGGCTGGTGGACCCGGCCTGGGCGGTGGCGCAGCTCTTCGACTACCTGGTGCCCAGTTCCATTGCCGCGGAGCTGGCTTGGACGATCGGCGCCGAAGGACCCACCTCGGTGGTCTCCACCGGTTGCACGTCCGGGCTGGACGCGGTCGGCCACGGCGCCGATCTGATCCGCGAGGGCGCCGCCGATATCGTCGTGACCGGCGCCAGCGAGGCCCCGATCTCACCGATCACGGTGGCCTGCTTCGATGCCATCAAGGCCACCAGCCCCAACAACGACGACCCGGAACACGCGTCGCGTCCGTTCGACCGGGATCGGGACGGCTTCGTCCTAGGCGAGGGTTCCGCGACCCTGATCCTCGAGGACTGGGACCGGGCCCGCGCCCGAGGCGCGCACATCTACGCCGAGTTCGCCGGATTCGCCACGCGCGGCAATGCCTTTCACATGACCGGCCTGCGGCCCGACGGAGTGGAGATGGCCGAGGCCATCGGCGCCGCGCTGAACCAGGCCCGGGTGGACCCCACCGCGGTCGACTACGTCAACGCCCACGGCTCCGGAACCAAACAGAACGATCTGCACGAGACCGCCGCGGTGAAAAGGGCGCTGGCCGATCATGCCCGGCGCGTTCCCATGAGCTCCATCAAGTCCATGATCGGGCATTCGCTCGGCGCCGTCGGCTCCCTCGAGCTGGCCGCCTCGGCGCTGGCCATCGACACCGACGTCATCCCGCCGACCGCCAACCTGCACAACCCGGGCCCCGGCTGCGATCTCGACTACGTGCCGCTGACCGCGCGCGGCCAGCGCACCGACACCGTGCTGAGCGTCGGCAGCGGATTCGGCGGATTCCAGAGTGCCGCAGTGCTGGTCGCGCCATGACCGGACTCGCGGCCACGGTGGAGCCCGCCGTCACCGGCATCGGCGTTCACGCGCCGACCGGAGTCACCGTGGCGGATTACTGGCGCAACACCCTCGCGGGGCGCTCGGCGATCGACCGGATCACCCGCTTCGATCCCAGTCCGTACACCGCCACCCTGGCCGGGGAGATTCGCGACTTCGACCCCTCGCCGCTGTCCGGCCGCCTGCTTCCGCAAACCGACATTTCCACCCGGCACGCCCTGGTGTCCTCCGACGCCGCGATGCGCGACGCCGGCATCAGCCCGGACGACCGGGACGACTTCGAACTCGGAGTGGTCACCGCCAGCACCAGCGGCGGCTTCGAGTTCGGGCAGAAGGAGCTGCAGAAACTATGGGCCCAGGGCAGTCGCCATGTCAGCGGGTATCAGTCTTTCGCCTGGTTCTACGCCGTGAACACCGGGCAGCTCGCGATCAGGCACGGCGCGCGCGGACCCTCGAGTGTCGTGGTGGCCGACCAGGCGGGCAGCCTCGACGCGGTCGGTAAGGCCCGCCGGCTGGTGCGCACGGGCACCCCGCTGGTGCTCACCGGCGGTTTCGATTCCGTACTCTCGCCGTGGGGCTGGCTGGCCACGCTCGCCGCGGGCAATGTCAGCACGAGCACCGACCCGAAACGGGCCTACCAGCCATTCGCCGACACCGCCGAGGGTTTCGTACCCGGCGAAGGCGGCGCCTTGACCGTCCTCGAACATCCGGACCGGGCACGCGACCGCGGTGCGCGCGTCTACGCCCACATCAGCGGGTATGCCAGCGGATTCGATCCTCGGCCCGGCTCACCGCGGCCACCGGCGCTGGCCCGGATCATCCGGGCCGCGCTCGCCGACGCCCGCGTTGTGCCCGGCGAGATCGGGGTGGTGTTCGCCGACGCGGCCGGAGTCCGCGAACAGGACGATCACGAAATCGCCGCGCTCGACACGGTATTCGGCGCGCACAGGGTCCCGGTGACCGCCCCCAAGACCGGGACCGGACGACTGTTCGCGGGCGGCGGGGCGCTCGATATCGCCGCGGCCGCCCTCACGCTGGACAGCCGCACCATCCCGCCCACCCCCGGCCTCGAGCACTATCCCTGTCCCACCCGCCTGGACCTGGTCCGGGAGCCGCGTGAGCTGACCACGCCGGCCGCACTCGTGCTCGCCCGCGGTGGGCGCGGGTTCACCTCGGCGGTGGTCCTGCGCGGCGTCCGATGAAAACCCCACTCCCCCAACAGCACCCGACCGAGAAGGGAGGCACATGGTGTCTGCCAACCCAGCCGTGACCACCGATCAGCTGCGCGAGGTACTGCAGCGGGTCGCCGGCGAAGACGAGACTATCGACCTGAGCGGAGACATCACCGATCGCTCATTCGAGGACCTGGGATACGACTCCCTCGCGGTCCTGGAACTGTCCAACCAAATTGAAATCCGGTACGGGATAACGCTTCTCGACAGTTCGGTGGTCGACGCCGTGACCGTTCGAGACTTTCTCGAGCTGGTCAACACCACCCTCGCGGAGGGCGCCGGCCACGACGCCGGTGCCTCCGATCCATCCTCAGGAGCACTCGCATGAGCAAGCACGCCATTGTCACCGGCGCCACCAGCGGAATCGGCCTCGAGATCGCCCGCACGCTGGGCCTGGCCGGATATCAGGTCTTCATCAACGCCCGCGATGCGGGCAGGGTCAAGAGCACGGTCGAGGAGCTGAGCGCCGAAGGCATCACCATCGACGGCATCGCCGCCGATGTCCGATCGACCGACGACGTGCGGGCCTTCGTCGCGGCGGCGGTCGCGCGGTTCGGACCGGTCACGGCGCTGGTCAACAACGCGGGCCGCAACGGCGGGGGCGTCACCCGGGACATCGACGACTCGCTGTGGCAGGACGTGCTCGACATCAACCTGACCGGAACCTTCCGGGTGACGCGAGAAGTGTTGTCGCACGGAGGAATTCTCGACGCCCAGGACGGCCGCATCATCAATATCGCCTCGACGGGCGGCAAGCAGGGCGTGGTGCTCGGCGCGCCCTATTCCGCGTCGAAACACGGCGTCATCGGATTCACCAAGGCACTCGGACTGGAACTGGCCAAGACCGGGGTGACGGTGAACGCCGTTTGCCCAGGATACGTCGAAACCCCACTGGCCGAACGGGTCCGGCGCGGCTACGCCGAGGTGTGGAACACCACCGAGGCCGCCGTGCTCGAGAAGTTCGAAGCCAAGATCCCGCTGGGGCGGTATTCGACTCCGCTGGAGGTCGCGGGACTGGTCGGCTATCTCACCACGCCCGCCGCCGCGCCGATCACCGCGCAGGCCATCAATGTCTGTGGCGGACTGGGCAACTACTGAGCCACCGAGAGATCAGGAGGTGGCTCGGATGAGCCTCCATCACACCGAACACACCATCACGATCGCAGCGCCGGCCCAGGTCGTGCACGACGCGCTGCGCTCGGTCGTCGACTGGCCCGACATCTTTCCCCCGACCATCCACGCCGAGACCCTCGAGCACGACGCCTCCGGCGACCACATCCGGCTGTGGGCCACCGCGAACGAGTCGCTGAAGACCTGGACCTCGCGCCGCACCTTCCACCCCGAACAGCGCCGGATCACCTTCCGGCAGGTGGTCTCCGCTCCCCCGGTCGCCGCCATGAGCGGGGAATGGGTGGTGCAGGAGATCGACGCCGACAGCAGCCGAGTGCTGTTGCTGCACAGCTTTTCTCCCGACGACAGCGCGGGAGCTCGGGAATGGATCGAGGCCGCGGTCGACACCAACTCGACCCGGGAGCTCGAATCGCTCAAGTCCGCGGCCGAGGCGCTGGCCCGGCGACCCGAGGCCACCGTCACCTTCGCGGACTCGCTGTGGATCGACGCCGAACCGGCACGGGTCCGGGAATTCATCGACCGCGCTGACCTGTGGGCGGAGCGACTCGCCCACGTCGACGCGGTCACCCTCACCGAACCGGTACCCGGACACCAGTTTCTGAGCCTGGACACCCGGACACCGGACGGCGACGTCCACACCACCGCCTCGTGGCGCGTGGTCCTCGACTCCGGCGACATCGTCTACAAGCAGACTCGGCTGCCCGCGCTGCTCTCCCTGCACCGCGGTCGCTGGAATTTCACACCGCGCGACGGGGGGACGCTCGCGACCTCCGAGCACACCGTCGCCCTCATCACCGAGGCGATCCCCTCGATCCTCGGCACGGGCAAGACCCTCGCCGATGCCACGGCCTTCATTCGAAACGCCCTGGGCCGCAATTCCCTGTCCACCCTCGAGAACGCGAAGAAATGGGCCGAATCCACCGAACGGGGCTCCGATGTCCGACGCTGACCGCACCCGACAGCTCTATGTCGACCTCCAGCAGTTCTATGCCGCGCACCTGCGCCTGCTCGACGACGGGCGCGTCGACGAATGGGCGGCCGAGTTCGAACCCGCCGGGCTGTTGATCCATCCGCAGCGGGCCGCCACCCACACGGGGCGGGCCGAGATCGCCGACGGGCTGCGCCGCACCGCGCAGCGACTCCGCGCCGCGGGCCTCGTGCGCCGCCACTGGCTGGGCAACCTGACCATCGAAAACGACGGCGCGGCAACAGGAATCATCCGTACCCGCTTCTACTCCCTGGTCGTCGAAGCCGGCCCCGGGCAGTCCCCGCGGCTGCACCTGAGCACCGATATCCGCGATCACCTCGTTCCGCACGGCACCTCGTGGCTGGTCCGCGAACGCAGCATCACCCACGACCCCATCCTCACCACCCCGAATTGAAAGTCATCCTCTTGCACAAGAACATCGGCCTCGCCCTGCTCACGGCCACCGCCCTGACCGCCCTACCCGCCACCGCACACGCCGACTCCGGCACCACACAAGCGGACTCCGGCACCACCGGCCGAGTCGACTACACCGCCGTCCGCACCGACAGCGCGCTGACCATCACCACTGACGCCGGCTCCCTGGTGAACGACCACGGCACCTTCAAGATCGAAGCCGCCGACGGCACCACCCTTGCCGGCACCGAATTATCCTTCCGCGTAGACGATTTCGTCTTTCCCATCACCGCCGACATCACAAACCGCACCGCCGTCCTCACCCCCCGCTTCGACCTCGACCACGCGGTCTACCAACCCGTCGCCCTCCCCTACGAGAACCAGGCGCCCTGGAAGAACGAATACGACCGCGAACAAGCCGCCTGGGCCCGGCTCGGCACCACCCTCGTCACCGGCGCCGCCATCGGCACCCTGGTAGGCGGCCTGGGCGGTGCCGCCGTCGGCTGCCTCCTGGGCGGCGCAGCAGGCGCAGCCGCCGCCTCCGCCACCATCGTCGGCCTCTTCGGCCCCTTCCTCCCCGCCGCCGCCGTCGGCTGCATCGGCGGCATCGCCGCCATCGCCCCCCTCGGCACCGTAGCCGGCCTACTCCTCGTCACCGCCCCGGTAGCCATCCTCGCCGCCGCCCAATACTTCACCACCATCAACCAACCCTTCACCCCACCGGCCACCAAGTAACCCGAACCCCAAGGAGCCGCAGGTCCCCCCTGCGGCTCCTTCGATCGCGCCAACTTGCGCTGGTGGGCAGCGAGCATGGGGTCTGGTGACCGGCCGACCTGGACGAGGTCGAGCCTGAGCGGAATCGGAATTGCCGATCGCTCAGAGTGTGGCCTTCTCGGGTTGGGTGGTCACCACGATGACCGTGGTGGTGCCTGATTCCAGCGCGAGGCGGAACTCCTTCTCGAGGTCTCCGGCGGAGGTGACGTCGACGGAATGGCAGCCCAATCCTCGTGCCACGGAGGCGATATCGAGACCGGGGAGGTCGAGTCCGGGGACACCCGGTGTCTGTTCCAGAGCGGCAAAGGATTTGAGGATGGAGTACTCGTGGTTGCGCATCACGACGTACACGATCGGCACCTTGTGTTGTACCGCGGTCCACAGCGATTGGACCGAGTACTGGAACGAGCCGTCCCCGATCAGACCGATCACCGGGCGCGTGACGCCACGGTCGCGGTCGCCCAGTGCGACACCGACCGCAGCCGGTGCGGCCCAGCCGATACCACCACTGGCAGTGGCGAACATCGAGTCCGGCTCCACGGCGGGCAGCCAGGTGGCGTGCTGGGCCATGGTCGAGGTGGACTCGTTGACGAAGACGGCGTGTTCGGGACGGACTTCGCTGAGGGCCGCGTAGACCTCGGCAGGCGTGAGCGTCCCGTTCGACGTTTCCGGCAGCCTCCGGTCGCGCGGCATGGGCTTGGGCACCTCACGGCCGGCGCCGTCGCCCACCAGTTCGGTGAGAAGCTCGATCGACAGCCGGGCATCGCCGAGGAGGCTGTCCCCGACACGGGCGGCCGCGGCAATCCCCGGATCGTCGGTGATCTGCAGCAACTCGGTTCCGGCGGGCAGGATGTCGCCGGGTACGTAGGGGTAGTAGCGGAAGACCTCGGCCCCGATCACCACGACGAGATCGTGTCCGGCCAGCCGTTCGCCGATGGCCTTGACCGACATACCGACCGACCCCTGGAACAACGGGTGGTCCTCGGGGAAGGAGGCACGATCCGGAAGCGGAGGACTGTACACCGCAGCCCGCAACTTCTCCGCCAGCGCGATGCCGGCGTCCCACCCTCGCGCCCGGTCCACGTCGGGCCCGAGGATCAGGGCCGGCCGCCGACTCACCGTGATGCGCTCGGCGAAGCGCCGCAGCCGCTCCGGGTCGGGCGCGTAGGTCGTGCTGACATCCCGCAGTACCGCGGGCCCTTCCAGCGGCTGGTTCCAGTCGTCGAGCGGAATGGACAAGAAAACAGGTCCGGCAGGAGGCTGCACGGCCATCGCGTAGGCACGCATGAACGCTTCGGGCACGGCCTCGGCGCGTGCGGGCTCATAGGACCACTTCACCCACGGCCTCGGCATTGCCACCGCGTCGCGGTTACTCAGATACGGGTCGCCGATCAACAGCTCGCGGTGCTGCTGACCGGCCACGACGATCAGCGGCGTGTGTCCGTGATAGGCCGCGACCAGGTTGCCGATGCTGTTGCCCAGCCCCGCCGAAGAGTGCAGGTTCACCAGCGCAGGACGCCGCGTGGTCTGGGCGAAGCCGTCCGCCATAGCGATGACAGATGCTTCCTGCAGCCCCAGAACGTAGGTGAAATCATCCGGGAAGTTCTTGAGAAATGTCTCCTCGGTCGAACCCGGATTACCGAAGATCGTTGTCAGGCGCAGCGACCTCAGCAAATCGTATGTGACGCTCTGTACGGACGATTTCGTGGCCATGATGATCGATCAGCCCCTTTCTCCGGTGGGCGTCGGCAATTGAGCGTGCTATCCATGCGGGCGCGGGATCAGCGGACGAAGAATTTCGCCCAGGGATCGTCGGCTCGTGCGGTCCAGTAGTTGCTGAACAGGAACTGTGCTGCCGCGATGTCTGCTGGCGCCGGCTCTTCAGTTCTCGGGGGAAGCTCACGCTTCGGCGCCGGTCGCGCGAGCCCCTTGATCACTTGCTCGAAACCGGCCGGGGTGTAGCCGTTGAGCACACGGCAGACATCGCTCGTGACATTGAAACTGTGCACGGTGCCCCGAGGAATCCACAGCGAGTCACCATCTTGCCCCGACGACGTTTCGCCGTCGAGTTCGAAGTCGACGGTGCCGTCGAGGACGAAGAACCACTCGTCGACATTGTGGACGTGCTTGGTATGTGCGCCAGAGTCTTTCGGCATCCACTGCTCGGTGACCGAAAACACGCCCCCGGTTTGACGGGCCTCCAGGAGCGGAATCCACAGCAGATCGAGCATCCAGAACGCCGGTGCGTCTCTTCCGCTGCTCAAGAGGGCGGGAAGTTGTGCCTCGAAGAACGAGGGTGTGGTGGGGGTCATCGGCCTGCCTTCCAGGAGGTTGGAGTCAAACCAAATGGACGGGAGCGAAGTCAGCTGTCTGCGGTACCGGCTTGGTCGGCGGGGGCCCTCAGCGGTGCCTCGTCTTGCCCGATTTGCCTCATCAGCGCGTCGATATCGGTGTAGTCCCAGACCTCGGCGAACTTGCCGTCTTCGAGGTGATAGAGAGTGAACTCCGAAATAGTCACCCGACGACCGGTCGCCTCAATTCCCTGGAAAGTCCCCCGGTGGGTACCGGTTACCGTGAAGTGCACCGCGATATAGTCGCCGTCGACGACGAGGTGCCGCATCTCCCAATGCCAATCAGGAAATCCGGAGACAAGAGGTGAGAATTGCGCCGTAACAGCGGCTGGATCCATAGGAACGTCATCGACTTTGATCGTCGATGTATAAAACGACGCCATACCATCAAAATCGTGCTCATTACAGTACCCAAGATAAGACAGGTACAGGGATCGGTTTTCGTTGCTCTGGGTCACCATATGCTCGCCGCCTCACGTGGTCGACTCACTTACCCTCGCAAGCATCCTAGCCTCGATCATTCTTGCGGGTGTGGCCAGCCGTCCCGTGTCGGCCGGCGACTTCCAGGTTCCACGCGCGCCTACCGAATCATGTTCCCTACCAGAGGTTTTCAGAACCACCCTTCAATCAGAACCTTTGACAGGTACGCATCAATCACGTCCGCGTTGCCCGCTCACACTGAGACGCGAAATCCTCTGTCTCGTCGAGGATTTCGCGTCTCGTATTTCCGAACCCGAATTGAACCCCCACCAGGACAGGGAGGGGTCAACGGGTGGATCGAGATTGGGTCATCGGGTCCAGATCGGCCCGCGTGCCTCGTATTCCAGGATCTCCTCGACGCGGGTCGCGGTTTCGGCGCTCAGCTCGCGGTGCACCAGCCACAGGGCCAGGTCGATCCCCGAGGTTATACCGCCCGCTGTCACCAGATCACCGTCGTCGACGACGCGCGCCTTCGTAAAGACGCCACCTTGTTGTTTCAGTGTGTCGAGAGCACCGTGATGGGTTGTGCAGGGTCGGCCGTTGATCAGCCCGGCTGCACCCAAAAGCATTGCGCCGGTACACAATGAGCTGATCGTCAGTCCGGCGCGGGGCGCAGCAGCCAGGGCTTCGGGTAGGACGCCACGATTGATCTCGGCCCAGACGCCCGGGGCGTCGCGGTGTGTGTAGCCGCCGCCGGGTACGACGAGCACATCAGCATTCTGGGGTGCCCACGGTTCGGTGACTTGCACGACGGTTCCGTAGGAAGCGCGGATCGTCCCGGATTGACCGGTAGTCACGTACCGCAGGTCAACACCGCGCTCGGCGAGCATGGCGGCGAGCGAGAATACCTCGAAGGGTCCGATGAAATCCTGTTCTTCGACACCGTCGAACATGACGATATGGACGCGAAGAGGCCCGCCTGGGCCTTGTCCGTCCGCCTTCGCTTCCGGTGCGCCGATCCTGGGCGAGGTGGTTGCGAACGTGGCGGCACCGCCGGCGGCCATTAGCGCTCGCAACACGACTCGTCGTTCCAATTGTCCTGTCCTCCAGTCCTGCTCATCCCCGAGGGGCGGTTGTCAGTGCGTGCGAACCGCGGCGGGGGCGGGTTGGCGCGTCGGTGTGCCGATCATGCGGGCGGTCGCGGCGATGACCAGCAGGAAGGCGGGAACGACAGCGGCGGTGCGGATGTCGTGGTCGGTGTCAAAGCGGTGCAGCATGATCAGGTAGTCGGCGGGCGGATTGATCGGGTTCCACGAGCGAATCTTGTTGTTGATAGGTACGTTTCCGAACTGCGCGTGTATCCCGGCGCGCCCCAGGGCATTTTCGGCGCCCAGCGCACGGCGCTGGAAACGATCTGCTCGCCTTCCTCAACGGCTGACCCGATTCCCGCCGGGGTAGGGGCGATGTTTTACAGTCGCGAGACCTTGCACGACCGCTGCCGCTCAGACGGAGAGGAACGACCGGATGGCTTGGGCTATGTCGTGGGCGTGGGTTTCGAGGGCGAAGTGGCCGGTGTCGTAGAAGTGGATCTGGGCCTCGGGGAGGTCGCGTCGGAAAGCCTCGGCACCGGCAGGGAGGAAGAAGGGATCGTTCTTGCCCCACACTGCGAGGAGTCGTGGTGTGTGGGTGCGGAAGTAGGACTGGAATTCGGGGTAGCGGGCGACGTTGTTGCGGTAGTCGAGGAACAGGTCCAGTTGCACGTCGTCCGCGCCGGGGCGGGCCAGATAGTGATTGTCGAGGGCGATGCCGTCGGGGGAAACCAGGGCATCGTCGGAGACGCCGTGGGTGTACTGCCAGCGGGTGGTTTCCGGTGCGAGGAACTGCCGCAGCGCTTGGCGATTGGCGTCCGAGGGGTTCTCCCAATAGGCGCGGATCGGGTTCCAGCCCTCGCTCAACCCTTCGGCGTAGGCGTTGCCGTTCTGGGAGACGATGGCGGTGATGCGGTCGGGATGTTCGACGGCGAGCCGGAATCCGGTCGGGGCGCCGTAGTCGAAGACGTAGATCGCGTACCGGTCGAAGCCCACCACTTCGGTGAAGCGGTCGATCACCTCGGCGATGTGGTCGAAGGTGTAGGCGAACTGCTCGTGGGGCGGCATGTCCGAACCGCCGAAGCCCGGCAGGTCGGGGGCGATGAGGTGCAAGTCGTCGGCGAGCAAGGGGATCAGGTCGCGGAACATATGGCTGGACGTCGGAAAGCCGTGCAGTAGAAGCAGTTTGGGCTTTCCCGGCGCGCCCGCCTCGCGGTAGGACACGCGGAATCCGTCGACGTCGGCGTGCAAATATCGGATCGTGGACATGACTTGGTGACTCGCTCTCTTCGGGGATGCGGAATGCGAGGTGTTGCGCCGATCACCGCGCCCGTACAGGCATGGCCCACAAGAACTTTCGGTCCGGCGATCGAGTTCAGCCTTTTGCCGAGGGCGGCCACATCGTCTGGCGTCCGCTATGAGAACAGTTCCGGGTGTCCGGCTATGTACTGACCGACTGTGGACGGCGGCTGTCCCGTGATCTTCTCGACGTCGTCGGTGGCTCGGTCGTAGCGGTTGGCACGGTGTAGCAGTGCCAGTGTGGTCAGATGCTGCTCGACGTGCGCGGGCAGACCTCGGGGCTCGAGGACCTCGTGGACCCAGGTTTCGTGGGGAATGTCGGTGCCGCGAATCTGCCGGTGAAGTCCCAGGGTGTACTCGGCGGCCAGGCCATCGATGTCCAAACGCGCCGGGCCGGTCAATTCGTAGACGTCGCCGATGCGGTGGGCAGGATCCACGAGCACTGCCGTAATCGTGCGGGCCACGTCGCTGGCAGCTATCGGTGATGTTCGACCCGTTCCGAAGGGGAGGGCCAACAGGTTCTGCTCTCGCAGCAACGGTGCCGCGAGTCCGGTGAATATCGGATTGTCCAGAAACACCGTCGGCCTGATGTGCACGACCGGGACACCCGACCAGTTCATGACGTGCTCGGCGAGGTAATGCAGTCGATGTTGACGAGACTCCCCCTCGCTGGTCAGCGTCATTTGAGAGACAGTCATCTGGGACATGTTCACGACCACCTCAAGGTGGCCGTACTGCAACGCGGCGTCGCAGACGACTACCGTTGCCTGCAGGTAGTCCGGAGAGACACTCATCGAAAAGAACATGCGATCGATACCGGCCATCGCATCGACCACATCTCGTGGATCGGTCAAATCTCCGACTACGACATCAGCGCCGAGTGCACGTAACGGCTCAGCTCGGGCGTCGTCGCGGTGCACCAGCGCGCGAACGCGATCCCCGCGTTCCCGCAATTGCTCGATCACCTGCCGGCTCACGCCACCGGTGCCACCACCAGCCCCGGTGATCAGGTACAAGGGCGCATTCATAGTCGCTCCTCAAGGTGTGTCTTCCCAATGCTTGGCAAGGGGCGTGTCGGCGAACCTCTCGAGCATCAAGCGGGACAACAGCAGCACCGAGCTGCGTGGACGGTGGTTCACCACGAGGCGCTGGGCCTCTCCGGCGGCGTTGAAGGTGACCAGGACGATGACATGAATCGGGACGCCGCGCACCGATGAGGTGTAGTCCTCGAGGAAACTGTTCTCGCCGCAGGGACCGGCGTAATGAAAGTCTTGGAACTCGTAGATTTCGCGGGCAGCGACCACGACTTCATGGACGGCCGCTGCGCCTTCTATGACGCCGTCCCACGCGGCGCCTTCCCCGGTTACGTCGTCGGCCAGGTTATCCAGCCACGCTGGATAGTACGGCTTCCCCATATACGTCGATGTCATGCCGCGCCTCCCGTGAAATCCGGCAGCGAGCCGGCTCGCCGACGCGCGCCCACGATGTGTGACCTATGACCATGCAACCCTATAGCCCGGCAGCCCGGGTTATAGGGAATCCCATATGGACAATGCGGTACAGCGCAGCCACAGACCGCCGACAGCACCGCACCCGCGGTTCCCGCCTCCTTCGCGACTCGGTGTCCCACCGGGCCGATCCATTCCACCGTCGCGGTCCCGCCCGCGACGACGAGGACCTCGAACACCGACACCCCGCGCCCTCAGGGTCTAGATGTGCCATCTCACGAGATTGGGGCCCTCGGCCTGGAGCGGGCCCACCGTGGCGCCGGATCTGGTTGCGGCACGGGCGCTTCCGATCTGGCGGGGAGGGTGTCCGTATCGCCGACGAGCCCGCTCGGGCATCACTTTTCGATGCTCGCATCGCCCAGCGGGTCTGCTCTCAGCTGGGCTGCCCGAACAACATTGCCGGTTCGAATGCCATTGCCGGTTCGAATGCCAACGGCGACATGGCGCATGACGGTCCGCGGCGAGTCCCGGAGATCTTCCGGTTGTTTGTGGGGCGGGCGGGGCTCGAACCCGCGACCAATGGATTATGAGATCAAAGGAGCCAAACAGTGTTCTGACCTGCAAAAACAGTGCTCAGAGGCGAGCATCCATGCAGAATACATTGGTCCTCATCTCCTCCGGATCCCGACGGCGAAACCGAAGGTTTTCCGGCACAGCCGGCTGAGGCACGTCGAGTTCGACGGCCACCACCATGCACGATGGTGACCCACGACGCCACCGGTCCGCTCACCCCCCGGAATCGCCATTCGCAGGTTCGAATCCTGCCGAGGGCACATACTGACCTGCACGTCTGCGCACCAGTCGCGTTTCAATGCCAGATACGTGCCAGTTCCACGTGTTCGACGGCCGCAGAACTGGACACTCGGGCACAAGGCGGAGCAGTTCCGTGCCAATGGCGGACATTCGCGTGTCCGCGGCAACGCCCAGCCTTCGCCCGCCGTCAAACCAACCATGAACGACGAACGGAGCCAGCGCCTGCGGCGCGCGGGACTCGACCCGACCGACCCCGTGGACCGGTGGCGATTCCATCAGATCCGGATCATGATCATCACCACCATGCCGGGCGGACTTCGGTTCGGACGGCGATGGCCGGCACCACCCGGTCAGCACCGATAGCGCCGCAATGCCTTCCGGCGCGTTCAATACCGGTCGGCCAGATCCACGCGCACAGCCTCGGCGAGCCGCCGCAACCTCGCGACCACGACCTCGGCCGCCGCCCCGGTCCGATAGACGCCGTCGCACACCACGACGACACCACCGAGCATCGGCAAGGCGAGCAGCCCGAGCACCTCGTCAACGTCGTCCAGGCCCGGCGCCGGGTCGACCACCGGCCGGACCGCGCGCAGCACGTCGCGCCCGTCGAACATCTCGGCCGGATCGACCTCGGCGAGGACGTCGAGGACCGCGGCGAGGAGGTGGTCAGATGCCATCGCTGACACCGTCTCGCCCGTCGAAGGCCAACGGGCTACAGCCCGGGCCGAGTTCCGGCTGATACACATGCGCACTGCACCGGCCGCAGGTGTGGACGAGATGACCACGAGAGCATCCCGCGAGGCGGCACGCGGTCCATCCGAGGACCGACCGGCTCGCCGCAAGGACGTGGCGTTGTGGGCCCGAGCAGAAGATCGGCGTCGGGAGTACCCAGCCGTGCGGAGTCTGGACCAGGTGGTCGTTGTCGATGGCGTAGCCGTCCGGGTGCAGATACCAGATTCGCCGGTCATTCGAACCCATGTGCGAATGATAGCCGAGCGGTCGCTTATGATCTGGGCGTGTCGGACGATCAGAAAATGTGCCAGATCTGCGGCGAAAGCCCGGTCGGTGAGGGCTACATGTCGATGATGTGCCCGCAGCGCCGGGCGCGGATCGAGGAGCAGAACCGCACCCTGCCGTACCCACTGCTGCCCCGCCAGACGACATCATCTAGCGCCCGGGCACGGTGCCTTGGCCGGTTCGGTCAGCGCGGCATGCAGCTTGACCATGCGTTACGCATGCTACCGCTCTCCTATTCTGCCGACGAACACCTGTTGGGACCCCTCGCAGGGCGATGGTGACCTTCGGGTTTTTCTCCTCATAGCCGAGCACGTGTTGTTGCGACCCCTCGCAGGGGCGATGGTGACAGCCGGTCATCATCAATGCGTCTGACGGCATCACTACATTGCGACCCCTCACAGGGGCGATGGTGACCCGACAACGTCGTGGCCCCGCAATACGACAGCTGGGCGTTGCGACCCCTCGCAGGGGCGATGGTGACACGCGGCATGCTGATCTCCGAGGCGCGTGATCTGGCGTTGTGGCCCCTCGCAGGGGCGATGGGACGCCGTAGATGGCCTGCAGCTTCGGATCCGACGTCTTGTTGCGACCCCTCGCAGGGGGGCGATGGTGACCCTGCTCGCGGGTACGTGGTGCTCGAAGCAACTCACGTTGCGACCCCTCACAGGGGCGATGGTGACCAGATCAACGCCGAAGTCGCTGCGCAGCACGAACTGACGTTGCGACCCCTCGCAGGGGCGATGGTGACCGGACGCCGCTGCGGTCACCGCCTCGACTCCGAGCAGGTTGCGACCCCTCGCAGGGGCGATGGTGACCGGCGAAGCGGCGGCTCGGGATCGAGATGCAGCGCGCGTTGCGACCCCTCGCAGGGGCGATGGTGACGAGCCCGAGAGCGTGAGCCCGGAGCGCAGCGTCACGTTGCGACCCCTCGCAGGGGCGATGGTGACACGTGCAGCACGCTGCCGCCCGACGTCGCCACCCTGTTGCGACCCCTCGCAGGGGCGATGGTGACGAGGCCCGCCGCCGCCGCGCCGAGCAGATCGCCAAGTTGCGACCCCTCGCAGGGGCGATGGTGACGTGCAGCGCTTCGGAGGCACCTGTTTCGCGATCCAGTTGCGACCCCTCGCAGGGGCGATGGTGACACCGAAGTGGCCGCCCCATTCCAGTCGCGGATGAGGAAGTTGCGACCCCTCGCAGGGGCGATGGTGACCAGATCGCCGATATCCGCGGCAGCTGGGCCAAGTTCGCGTTGCGACCCCTCGCAGGGGCGATGGTGACCGTATGTCGATATCGCTGCGGGGCAGGGCATCTGCGAGTTGCGACCCCTCGCAGGGGCGATGGTGACGAGTCCGGGCCGGCGGCGCGGGAGGAGGCGCTCACGTTGCGACCCCTCGCAGGGGCGATGGTGACCACATCGCGGCGCTCACCCGCTTCGCCACGGTCAAGTTGCGACCCCTCGCAGGGGCGATGGTGACCGGCGCGACCGGCCCGTAGGTGGCCAGCCATTTGGCGTGTTGCGACCCCTCGCAGGGGCGATGGTACTGGGCGGGTGGTCGCTGCGCTGGGCCGTGGTTTTCCGAGTTGCGACCCCTCGCAGGGGCGATGGTGACCCCAGGGTAAAACACCTGTTCATAGAGCCGCAGGGGCTATTGATTCGGGCCGATTTCTCAGTGAACCGCCGATCTTGCGCGAACACTCGGCGTGTCGCTGAAATCTGACGAGGATCACGATCGACAACGGCGAGAGGCGGGCATACCGTCCTCTTCACAGGATATCGCTCGGCGCGGGCTCGACAGCGCCCCACTCCAGCCGCCGAGGCTGCGCACCGGGCGGGAACGTGTACACCAGAACGTTGTCGTACGACAGGTCCAGGGCGGACTCGACGGCTGATTGGAACCTGCGGAGCTGGGCGTCGCACAGTTGGCCTTCGAACACGCTGCACATGATGCAGGTATTGCCGGCCATATCTTGGCTGTCTAAGAGCACACCGAAATGGTCACCGCCTTTGGCCCGACCGTTTCGTGGCCGCCAGCACTGCGCGGGCGTCTCTGCGTCGCGCCGCGGTGGGGTGGAACACCGCGACAAGACCCGCGCACAAGCGGGTGGGCCCGTCCCTGTGGACCCACCAGATCGCGCCTGCACCGGGACCCGCGCTAACGATGGTGGTGAACAAGCTGGTCATGAGTCCACCCGCAGGTCTACCAGGGGCGCCGAACTCGTTGCCAGACATGTCCCGACGTGGTCAGCCATGCACTTCGGCGTTATCGCTGTGATGTTGAAGAACGGCAACGAACACCTGCCGGAGCGCATCACCATATCCACGCAGGTACATGCTGGAACGCCTGAATGAAAACCGGTCGAACCCAATGGGATCGGCAAGTTGACCGAGATCCTCGGCGAGCAGGGAAAGCCACTCGGGTCCCGCTGTGCTCGGCGATGTCTGCTCGCAGACCGCGGAATGAGCTGCGCGCGTCACCGGCCGGATCCACGCAGCAATGTCGAAATGATGGGCGTCGAGCTCGTCGAAAACCTCCCATGGCAGATCTGCGGCTCGCTTCAACGCCGCAGCGAATCCGTCCTCGTATTCCTGTTGAGCCATGGGCATCAGCCGGTTTCTCGCCTGCTCGATGAGTCGCGGCGCATCCGTCGGCACCCGAGCGTAAGTCGCACCGGACGACTCTCCGAAATGGCGGCGGAGGGCTTCCTGGATCACCTGGGATGTCGACTCGCCTGTGCCGGCGGTTTTCAGCAGCTCAGCGAGATCATCGGGCAGGTAGATCGACATCCGTGGCATGTGAGTATTTTAACTCACATATTGGACTCACAGGTGATGTAGGAGTCCAATGCTTCGATGTTGCCACACCCGCCTGAACCGATCTTGGGTGGACTCTGTCGTGACCATCTGATTCTCAAGCTCGGCCACCGCGCGGGAGTGTGGCGGACACGCGGGATCCACCACCAGATGGGTCCTTGTAGAGCTGGAACCCGCGCTGCACTTTGGCCAGTTCCTCGTCTAACCGCGGATGCACGGTCAGGCCGGTGTGGTCGTCCCGTTAGGCGAACAGGTCGATCGGGAACAGGTTCGTGGCCATGGCCTTGGCGTCGGCGGCGAACAGCCGCAGGATTCAGGTCAGGTTGCGACCTCTCGCAGGGGCGATGGTGACACGCACTGCGCGCATTCGCGACCGCGACCGAGTACCTATTGCGACCCCTCGCAGGGGCGATGGCGACCGCCAGGGCGAGACGGTGGAGCCGTCCAAGTGGTGGCTATTGCGACCCCTCGCAGAGGCGATGGTAACCCGGCAGTGGGAGCCGCTGCGCGACCGCGCCGAGATATTGCGACCCCTCGCAGGGGCGATGGCTACCCGAGTTCTCTCCCGAGGTCCCGCTGTGGAACATCTTCATGTTGTGACCCCGCGCACGGGCGATGGCGACCGGTGTGCGAGCTGGACCCGCGCGGGCCCGCCAAGGCGTTGCGACCCTCACAGGGGCGATAGTGACTCTGTCGCTCACCGCGCTGCGCGAACAGCAGTGTGAGTTGCGAACCCTTGGGGGCGATGGTGACTGCAGATCGTGGAACGCCGCGCCCGCTACCTCGGCCTGTGGCGACCCCTCGCAGGGCGATGGTGACGATCACACGCGAGATGAAAGAGTTCGGCGACTTCTGGTTGCGACCCCTCGCAGGGGCGATGGTGACGGCAAGTCCTGATCAAGGCCAAGCCCATCGACCTGGAGTTGCGACCCCTCGCAGGGGGCGATGGTGACGCCGGGTGAGTTCCCGGACTGGGAACAGGTGCTCATGTTGCGACCCCTCGCAGGGGCGATGATGACCGCACAGGCTTTTCTGCCCGCCGGACTGCGACAACCCATTGCGACCCCTCGCAGGGGCGATGGTGGCCTGGTCGAGGAGATGTACCGCCGCCTCGACGGCATGTAATTGCGACCCCTCGCAGAGGCGATGGTGACACCAAGGACCGGCTCCTGCGGGTCCAGGCGCAGACGATATTGCGACCCCTCGCAGGGGCGATGGTGAAGGCCGTAGTTCGGCGTGGTGAACGCGCGATCCCAGTTGCGACCCCCCGCAGGGGCGATGGTGACCTGATTATGTACGAGGCTCGGATCGCGCCGCCGGACACGCTGCGACCAACCCCTTGTAGGCGCGATGGCGACGCCGGTGTCATCAAGTCTCCGTACTGGCAGATCATGCGGTTGCGACCCCTCGCAGGGGGCGATGGCGACGCCAGGGGAGCACCGAGCCGACCACACCGGCCACGGTGTTGCGACCCTCGCAGGGGCGATGGTGACAGGGGTTTACCTCGGTACCCACCCCGAAGGTATTTAGTTGCGACCCCTCGCATGGGCGATGATGACCAGCCGTCGGCGCTGCGCGCAATCGCCGACCCCTCGCAGGGGCGATGGCGACGAGCTACAACGGCCTGTCCATCGGATGGCGTACCAGTAGTTGCGACCCCACACAAGGACGATGGTAAACGAGGCCGTCTGGACCGCCGAACGCGTCGCGACCGTGCTGCTGCAACTCCTCGGAGGGGCGACGGCGACTGGCCCCGAGTCCCACCCAGGTGTTTTGGCTGATCGAACGTTGCGACCCCCCACAGGGCGATGGTGACCGCAGCGACGACAAACAGCAGCAGGGCATCTAGAACTAGGGCTGATCTGTGCGGCCACCCCTGTTGTGTCAGGCGGTGTCGCCGCAGGCTGGACAGGACCCGGATGGCGTCGGAGAGGGGGCGATGGCGACCCGGAAACGGTGGGTCGCGCACTGCCTGGCGCTCTAGTTGCGACCCCCGCAGGGGCAATGGCGACCGTGGCCTATCACGCTCGTGCCCATCGACGTATGGCAGTTGCGACCCCTCAGGGGCGATGGTGACCGAAGTCCGCGGCCGGCCACTGCTGGTTCGTGGTCTGGTTGCGACCCCTCACAGGGGCGATGGTCACCGGCGAGCGCCTGATCATCCACTCGGCGCACCAGTTGTTGCGACCCCTCGCAGGCGCGATGGTGACTGCCCATCTACTACCGCGCACCGATCGCCTGGTATTGGTTGCGACCCCTCGCAGGGGCGATGGTGATTGGCGCGCGCGTGGGAGCGGCTCGAAGAGTTCACGTTGCGACCCCTCGCAGGGGCGATGGTGACAGATACGATCGGCAGCCCTACCCGCGGGTACATTTGATGTGTTTTGATGTGGACGCCGGCCACATCGTGGCTGGCGATCACAACACCCACCCAGCCCGATAGATCTGCTGCGCCGGTCCGCGCACCTTCTGCAGGCCGAGCACAGGGTCATAGTCCCCGTCGATGACACGCACGTTGAGGGATTTTTCGAACTGTGTCAGAGATCCGGCCCAATGCGGCATGGGGATGAGATAGCGGTCGGCGAGTAGTCGGCCGGCGGCGGAGTCTGTGCCGGTCTCCTTGAGTGCTTGCTCGTAGTCGTCGCGGTCGGTGCTGAGGATCGCTTCGGTGCCGTCGAATAGTTCATCGAATCGTTCGGCGAGGTATGAGCGGTCGTCGAATGGTTGGGCGAAGGTGAGGAATCCGTCTTCGAACAGTTTGCGATGGCTGTCGACGGTGGCTCGCCAGTGGCTGCCCCATGGGCTGCTATACACCTGGTCCAACCATGCGGTGGTGGCCTTTTCGTCGATGATCTGTCCGTTGTGGCGTGTGAGGATGTCCCATGCCAGGCGGGTCGGCGCTTCCTCGTAGACGCCGTCGGCCCACAGTTCGCCGCCGCCGCGTCGTGGGGTGTAGGTGGGTTCGTGCACGATCGTGGGCACGGGTGGGAGCGCGCCGACCCGGTTGGTTCGGCCGAATCGTTGCAGTAGCGCTTCGAGGTCGGCGGCGGAGGTGTGGCAGCGGTCCAGGTCGATGTTGAGTGAGACTTCGAGGACTTGGGTGCCGATCAGCAGTCCGGGCCGGCGGGGGTTGCCGACCGCGAATCGGCGCAGGATCGCGGCCTCGATGTTGTTGCGGTCCTCGCGTTTGAATCGCGAGTGCAGCAGAAACGCCGAGTCGTCACCGTGCAGGTCGGTGCAGGTAGGTGCGAGCTTTTCATACAGGTAGACCGCGTCTTTGACGTTGTTGGCGACGACCAGCACCGATTCTCGGGCCTCGAGTGCGGCGCTGATTTCGGCGATCGACTCATCGGCGGTGAGGTGAGCGGTGCGGGTGTGCAGGTGGTGGCGGGCAGGGGCGGTGGCGTCGGCGGGCGGTTCGACCAGCGTGGCCGGCTGCTGCAGGCTCGCTTCGACCAGTTCGGCCAGGGCTGTGGGCATGGTTGCCGACAGGACCGCGATGCGGCCGCCGGTCCGTTCCCACAAGCGCATCATCGCCAGGATCATGCCGAGGCGACGCGCGTCGAAGGCATGCAGTTCGTCGAGGATGAACACCGAATTGGCGCTGTCAACCAGGACGCTGGAATGCGCCGGGCCGGCGAGGGCGCCGCGCAGCAGCTGGTAGGGGGTCCCGACGCGCAGCAGTTCCCGGAAGTTCCTGGTTGCTTGGGTGCGAGAGTGCGCCTTGCGCGCAGCATCGGCACGGATACCGGCTGCATCTGCGGCGCAGCCGTCCTCGAGGGCGCGGGCCAGGTGGTAGGACGCGGCTTTGGAGTGGGCGACTCCGATCCCGTCGCTGGTGTCGAGTTCGTCGCTCAGACGGCTGGTCATCGCGTTGATACTGGCCAGATACGGCAGCAGGTAGAACACGCGCGGGTTTCCCGCGGTCAGTGTGGCCAGGTCGGTGACCTGGGTCCGCGCCCACAGCAACGACGCCTCGGTCTTGCCGCTGGCGGTCCATGACCGCAGCAGCATGTGGCCGCGGGTGTCGGCGGCTCGGGCCTGTTGGGGGCGCAGGGTGTGCCCGGCGGTGGCGAGGCGCCGGGTCAGTCCGGTGCGGTAGTCGGCGACGAGGGGTTGGTGCTGCTGGAGTTGCCGGTGTCCTGAGGAGAGATGGTCGGCCATGGTCACCGCACCCAGCAGCAGCACCGCGGTCAGTCCGCGGTGGCGGTCGTCGGAGATCAGCGTCCATTCCCAGCGATCCATCAATCGGTCGAACAGGGTGTGGGCGTGGGTGACGAGCGCGTCGGGGGTGATGAGAGTGTCGTGCGATTGGGTGGGAAGCCCGGACGCGGTGGCGGTGTGGTGCAGCCACGCGCAGAGCCGGTTGACGGCGTCGGTGTCGGCGGGCAGGAAGTTGGTGCTGAACTCTGTGGGGTTGTCGCCGCCATACAGAGTGAGCAGTGATCCCTTGGCGCCGGTGAAGGGGCGGTGGTGGCCGGCGACGGCGCCGGCGATCCAGAGGCGGTCCTCGGCGGGGAGGTGGTCCAGGAGCAGGGACACGAACCCGAGGGAGAGGACTTCGTGGCGTTGTCCCCAATTCTTGGGCGGTTCAACGCTGTTGCCGACCATGCGTTGGAAGCCGTCGGCTACTTTGCCAGTGTCGTGTAGCAGCGCGGCGAGCGCGGCCCAGACCCAGAAATTGCCGGGCATCGGGAGTATTCGGCCTACTCGATCCTGGATCTGCCGCAGTGAGTTCAGGGTTGCCTGCAGATGGTGGGTGAGTAGTTCTCCGCGCGGGGTGGGGTGGCCGGGTCGGGGGGTCGGACTTTTCGCCCACAGGTCATGCATGAGGTTCTCTCGTGCGCGGGGGTTGGACAGCGAACCGGTGTCAGGCGCTTGCGCTGAGCTGGGCGGGGTGTATCGGCGGTAGCAGTGCGACGGCTTGACCGGTGTCGGTGACCAAGCCGGTGTCGATGTCGGTCGCCGCGCCCTGGGCGGCGTAGCGGTAGCTGCCCCAACGGGTTCGGGCACGGTCGATGGACACGGCGGTGGTGAGACGGATCCGGGTGCCGGCCGCGTGGGGAAGTGTGTCCGGGACGATGGCGTGGCCTTGGGTTCCTGGCCCGGTGCTCAGTTCGACGCGGCGGGTGCGTGTGGCGACGAGGTCTTGGCTGCGTCCCAGTCGCATCGGCCAGACGGGGCGGCGCAGCGCGTGCTGCCATCGGTCGAGGTCGGTGACGAGCCAGACGGTGAGGGTGGTCATGGCGAGGAAGTCTCGGTCTTTGATGGTGATGTTGGCGGGGGTGCCGGGGTTGGCGAGCGGGTGGTAGGTCTCGAGGTCGGTGCCGAACCCCGCGGCGTGGAAGGTCATCGCGAATCGGGTGGTGTCGGCGACGTGGTCCCACCCGCCGGCCGCGGCGGCGAGCGTCCCGCCGACCGTGGACGGCGGCGGGCACGGCAGTCCCACCTGCAGTCCGTCATAGAGCGGGTTGCGGAAACTGACGATCGGCGCGGTGAACACGATTTCCAGGGCCGGGGGCATGATCGCTTCCTGTGTGACGACGAGGCGCGCTGGCCTCTTCGAAGGTGGTCAGGTGCCGGTCAGTCGGTGGGGTCGTCGAACCAGTTGTCGCGGTGGCCGTCGAGGAACTCCTGGGCGAGGGTGTGGAGCACGGTCCGCGGGTGATCGAGAATGATCGTCTCGTCCTTGATCAGGTCGGCGAGGTCGGTGCGCGCCTTCTCACGGGAATCGCCGAGGAATCCTGGTGCCCATCCGATCCGGATAGGGCCGTCGAGTTCGCTTTCCCACGCCGCGATCTCTTCGCGCAGGACATCGACGTCGAAATAGGTTTCGCGGTCACGGTTGCGGACGACGCGGGTGAAGGGGTTGGTGCCACCTTTGATCGGTGCGAGCACGATCAGTCCGGGGGTCCGATCACCATAGTGAGCCGACTGTTTGGCGCCACCTTTGACCGACGCCATGGCGCGCAGCAGGACCGCGACACGGCGGCGGCGTTCCTCGATCGGCAGACGCACACACCGCGTCCCCCGCAGCGATACCTCCGTCGACGGCCCCGCGAGCAGGTCGGCCGCCACGGTGGCCGGGAGCGCGGATTTCATTGCGTTGCCGCCGATTTCGAAGGTTCCCACGCGTGGCAGGTCGAGCAGAAGGTCACCGGCCAGGTCGGCGGTATACATCTCGTGTTCGTGGATGACGGGGTTGGTGTCGGGTCCGAAGCCACGGCTCATCGTGCCGAAGTCCATGACCGGGCGGTTGGGGACCACGGCCACCAGGGTGCCGGTGGCCAGCACCGTGTCACGCATGAACGTCTTCGACTCCCCCCTCTTGCCACCGACGGTATCGGCCTTGACCGCGATCATGTAGCCGAACAGATCGTCGTCGAGGAACTGGTCGGGCCGCCCCTGGGTATAGGCCTGCTGCTTCTTGCCCTCACCGCTGCGCACCACCGGCGACACCGGCTCACCGGCGGGCAACGAGTCACGCAGCCACCGCCGCGACGCCTGCGCGGACACATACGGCACCCGATCACGACCGACGGTGAACTGCTTGACCATCCCGCGGTTGTCCTCACCCCTGCCGTTGTTGGGTGCACCGGCCTTGATCTCCAGAACGGTCTTACCCACCAAAAAGGTCATCGCGATTCCCCTTCACTGTCGTTGTCGGCGACTTCACCGTCGGTGTCAGCCGCGTGTTTCCCCGCTTCGGTGGCAAGGTCTTCCAGCTCCTCGGGTGAGCCACTGGGTTTCCACCCTCGGGCGGCGAGCGCCTCGATCACCGCGAAGAACAGCAGCCGCCGGTGCGCCCAGCGGTTGTCACCGTCGAAGAGCAGGCGACTGTCTCGCGTGGACAACAGGACCGCGGGCATGCCGTCGGGGCGGTGGCCGTCTTTGAGCAGCCACGCGACACTGTTGGTGCGGAACCAGCCATCGAGGTTGCCGCCTCGGGCGTTGGCGCGCACGAATCCCTGGAACGGTCCGGGCCGTGCGTCCTGGCCCAGCAGCGCCGCGAGCCGATCGGCCAGTTCGGTGAGTTGGGTGACGTCTTTCTCTTCCACGTTGAGTACCTCCACGCAATAGGAGTTCACCAGGGCAGCAAGGGTGATCGCCTCGTCAGGGACAGTGCCGCGATCGGCGAGTGCCTCCAACAGCCAGCTCACCGCCCGCGAAAGCACCACGGCGGGACTGTCGAACACGCGCTTGGCCAGAAACGCTTCGCCGGGAACAGATTGGGAGGCTTGAGTCGTGCACAACGCGCCGTATCCTGCACGGCGGTCGGGATGGCGGGCCGTGGACCGCAACCATTGCGCGATTGGCTCGGTCAGCTCCTGCGTGCGCAGGTACTGCTCCTTGTTGGAGTTCGACGCCACGATCAGCTCGACACCGGCTGTGATCCGCGGATAGTAGGAACGCACCTGATCGAGCACCATGCGTTCGCGCGCGTAGGGAGCTGCTTTGACCTTCACCGGCGGCATCTGAGAGTTGGCCAGTGTACGACCGACCGCACTGGCGGTCACGTTAGCGAGAAAGTCCTCGTCCCAGGAGTGAATCGCCGTGGCACGGCCACCGGACAGGTCGCAGCCGTAGGGAAAGGCCCACAAACTCGCGACGCACGCGAAGCACAGGGGTGTGCCCTGATGTCCGGGCGCGGTGGTGTTGCGGTGTTCGACGCTGGCGCCCAGGGGGATGTCGACCTTGCCGTACCAGTCACACGCCGGGCGGTCGCAATACGCGCACGGCACGCCCGGCCACGCTGTGATGTCGGCGTCGCGGGGGATCCGACGCCATTGTTGGATCAGCTCACGGCGTTGGGCTTCGGTTTGCTTGCCGCGGGCGGTGGGGTTGATCTTGGAGTTGGGCCACAGCGCATAGCTGGCCGAAAGCCAGAACCCGCCGGCGTCGCTGGCCTTGTCGACCCCGGCGGTCAGACACAGGTGTTCGGTCATCTTGTCGACGGCTCCGTCGAACTGCTCGACACTCATCTGGTCGGGGTGGTCTCGTCCGGCCAGTCGAGCGAGCGCGAAGGCGCCGATGCGTTGCAGCGGACTGGCGGTGAGTATCACGGTGCGCTGTTGGATCAGGGCATCGGACATGAGTTTCTCTTCCTGACGGTCCGGGACCTCGACGGGTGTTGCGGCAAGGCCGGGGTCAGCAACAGATCCAGCCCATACCTGCGGAGTTGGCCTGGCCCAGGCCCCAATCGTGGAGGGCCTGCAGGGTTTCGGGGGCGCCGGCGACATCGATTTCGACGCACGCGCCGGGTTTCTTCCCTCCGGGTCCGGTGGCGCTGCCCACCGCGAACGATCGTTTCGCCCCGACCCAGCCGACTCGCTCCAACGTCACATCCGGGTCCAAGCCCAATGTTTCGGCCTTGCGTCGCAGATTCGCTTCGATGTAGACGTCCCACTCGGGTTCACCTGGCAGGCACCACGCTTGCCGGGTTGTGCGCTTGCCGGACTCGTCCCGACCCGAGGACTTCATCACGACCGGGGTGCTGGTGCGGAACCTCGCCCTCCCGGACGTGAAGTCGGTCGGCTCGACGGTTTCGACAGTATCGATGATGAATGCGGTTGCCCCCCAAGCAATGACCGGCATCGTCGTCAGCGCCTTCGCCCACGCCTCGACGATCTCCGGTAGGGGGCTGCCCAGTTCGAGGATCCCCGGACCGCCGGCCGGGTAAGCGCCGGTTCGTCGCCGCGCTGCCGGAAAGACCGGTGCCGAGTACCCGAAGGGTGCCATCCCGAAGCGGCCGTAACCATGGGCGTGCAACCCGGCTCCCAGTTCGGGTGCCGCACTCTCGAGCAACGCGTAAGCCAATGCACGCCCAGGTCGGAGCACATCGACCCAGGGCAACTCTGCCGCGCCGGTGTGGAAACTCAGCCGTAGACGCATGCGATATACCCCCCATATCTCGAACCGTCGAAACCAGGACCGAGCGCTTGAAAACGCTACTTGTCGGAGGCCACCGCCATGATCGTGACCAGCGCCAGGACACTAACGTATGCCCGAGAAATCCTGCCCGTCAATCCCCAAACATTAAACACGACAAAGAATTCCGACCGACCGGAACGTTTTGTGGGCTGTCTACAATCAAGACAATTCATCGCCTTCGAACGGCATTGCCCATTGGTCCGCTCGAGCTGGTCGCAACTGTTTCACGTTCGGGGAGAGCACCTCTGAATGGCGAAACCCATCGCCCCTGCGAGGGGATTAGACGGATATGCGCCGATCGGAACGGGCAGCGCGAACTCGATTCCGGCGGTCGGCGGCCTCCTGAGCAGCCTGCCACCCTGGAAGTAGCACTACTTTGTCAAAATCCTTGGCTTGCAGGGGATTTAGCAGCCCGCAGAGTGTTCGCGACAGAGCCGGGTCGTAGGCTCGAATGGCGAACCCGCGCGGCTCACAGACCTCGCCGATTGTTCAAGGGCGTCATACAACGAGCACGCCAAGGTCAGACTGGGAACATCGGTTCGAGCATCGGGAACTCGCTGATCCACTTGTTTAACGCGTTCATATCCAACAACTGCAGTGCTCGCGCATTCTGAACCGGCGAACCATCACCAAGATCAGCAGTAACCACCACGTCCCCGAACGGAGGTCCGTCCTCCTGGGTGAAGAAGGTGTGGACGACCTCCGACACAACTACCCTCAGCCCACCGCCTACCGAATCGAAACCAAGCGTCTCCCCCACCCGAGGCAGAGCGAATCCCTTCACTACGAACTGAAGCGCGTAGTCGTCACAATCGTCTCCGGGGACCGACACGGGGATGTAAACCGCGTACCTTACCGAAGGCGCCGCAACCTCATGCGAACTCTGAGATATGTTGCCAGACACAGCCTTCCCCACTCGTTGGTTCCATCTTCAGCGTACGACCATCGACCCGACATCATGCGTGCCCATGCCGCGGAGATGACAGCGGGTTGGACGACCACGCGAGTCACAGACGTTCGCAGCGACCGCATTCGACGATGAGTCCGCACTCGAGATACCGATCGCTCGAAGATCCGATACGCGAGAACCGGTCAATCGAGGCTAATTGACCTGGGCTGGAACAACTATCAGGCTTGAGCCGCACCGGCATAGTACGGTCGCGGCATGGCCGCATCTCCGCAGTTACAGCGCATCACCAACTTCGTAATCGGCAACATCGCGGTCGGGATGTGCATCCTCGGTGCCGGCGCGCTGGCCGCATCGAGTTTCCACCCGGAGGCATGGTCGCCCTGGTCGGCGTTCGTCAGCCAGCTCGGCGGTTTGCTGCTGGCCACCGGGATGGTGACATGGGCTTGGGAACAGTGGGGGCGACGCAATTTCACCAACGAGGTGATGGACATCGCTCGCCTCAGCACCGAACTGACCAAGTCCGGAATCAAACGCGCCACTGACCTGTACCTCGACGACATCCCATGGTCCGACCTGGAGCAATGATCAAAATCTGTGGATGACCGGGAGGGCGTACCTTCCCGGATGATCTGACAATCAACAGGTTTCGATCTACTCGGCGCGCCAACGCC